>JAKQLM010000088.1 GCA_029567145.1 Pseudomonadota bacterium | reverse complement strand
TTCGAGAAGACAATCGTGCGGTGTTGGCAATGAGCCGCCGCGTGGGGTTTGAAATTGACGGTCGGTTGCCCTTGCGGGAGCCGGTTGTCCTACTTGGCTGGAGGCCCTAATGGGTGCAGTTGCAGCAATCGGCGGCGCGCTGATCCAGGGATCGGCTGCCAAAAAGGCGGCCAAGGCCCAAACGGCGGCGGCCAATAAGGACATCGCTTTCCAGAAGGAAACGCGCGACATCGTCCGGGGCGACCTTGCGCCCTACCGGACGGGCGGGGTTACGGCGCAGCAGGCCCTGGACTACGAATTGGGGCTGGGCGGAAAGCCGATGATCGGTGGCACCGCGCCGCAGATCGAGACCATCGCAGGGCAGGCGTCGTCCATGCCGGGTGTCGGTTCTCCGGCCTTTGGCGGCAACACTGTCCTGGGCCAGCAATACGGTGTTGGCGGTCAGCCTAGGAGCCGGGGAACCCCCACACAATATCGCGTCAACGGACAGATGTTCGGCACTTTGGAGGAGGCGCAAGCCTACGCCAACGCCAACAAGACAGGCGGGACGGAATACGGCGGTTACACCAAGACGCCGGGCTATGATTTCCGGCTTCAGCAGGGGCAGGACAGCCTTCAGGCGGGCGCTGCGGCGCGCGGTGGGTTGTATTCCGGCGCGGCCATGCGGGACTTGCTGAAATATGGGCAGGACTACGGATCAAACGAATACGGCAACTATCTGTCGCGTCTCGGCGCGCGGGCCGATACCGGCATGAGTGCCGCTGCCATGAGCGGAGAGGCTTCGCAAGCGGCAGCGGGCAGGGTTTCCAATGCGTTGGGTGACATCGGAAACGCACAGGCGGCAGGCGCAATCGGGGTTGGTCAGGCGATCAACGGCGGCATTCAGAACGGGCTTGGCGTGTGGAACTACCAGAAGAATATTCAGGCTGGCATGATCCCGACAGGATGGACGAGGTAAGCCGATGGCTGGCCTTGACCCGCAATACGTCATCAGCGGCTTGGTCGCGCGGGGTGTTCCGCTGCACGTCGCCCAGGGCGTGACGGCGCGGCTGAACGGCGAAAGCCGACTGGACCCCGGTATCAACGAGGTGAACCCGACCATTGCAGGGTCGCGCGGCGGGTTCGGACTGGCACAATGGACCGGCCCC
>JAKQLM010000470.1 GCA_029567145.1 Pseudomonadota bacterium | reverse complement strand
GACCGTGGATGACATCGCCAAGCGGCTGATCGACAACGGCTTCCACGCACCCACGATGAGCTGGCCGGTGGCGGGGACACTGATGGTGGAACCGACCGAGTCCGAAACCAAGGCCGAGATCGACCGCTTCATCACCGCGCTGCTGGCGATCCGGGCCGAGATCGCGGCGGTGGAGCGTGGCGAGATCGCGGCCGAGGATTCGCCGCTGCACCACGCGCCGCATACGGTAGAGGATCTGGTGGCCGACTGGACGCGGAAATACCCGCGCGAGCAGGGCTGTTTCCCGCCCGGCGCCTTCCGGGTGGACAAATACTGGCCGCCGGTCGGGCGGGTCGACAACGTCTATGGCGACCGCAACCTGATCTGTACCTGCCCGCCGGTCGAGGCTTACGCTCAGGCGGCGGAATAGACCATCAGCCGCGCCGGGCGGATCAGCCCGGCGCGGTGTGGCTGTCAAGACAGGCCTTGGCCCGGTCCAGCGCCTCGCCGATCCCCGGTGTCGCAAGGGTCAGCGTCAGCGTCGGGCTGACCACGATGGACAAAAGCTCGCTTTCGCGCAGCGACTGGATCGAGTGGTCGATGTTCGGGAAGGAGAGCGCAATCGTGCCCGGGTCCAGCGCGTCGGCGGCGAAGGGCGTGATCGGCCCGCCGTTGATCGCCAGTCCGGACTCGAACCGGGTGCCGGGGGGGGCGGTCGTGGCTTCGGTGCCGACCAGGATGATGAACCTGTCGTCGCGACGCAAGAGGAAGACCAGCTCCTGCCCTCCGCCATGCAGGATCGTGGCGTGGCAATACAGGAACTGCCCGTCGTCGCCGGTTTCCGCGCCGCCGTGCCAGTATTCGGCGACGCTGAACTCGGTCCCCGCCATCGGATCGGCGTGGGCGGCAGAGGCAGCGCAGGTCAGTGCGGCACAGGCCAGCGCGAACGGTTTCAGACGGGGATGCATGGCCAAGGCTCCTGACGCAGGTCTGGCCCAGACCATCACGCCGGAACCTGCCCCGGCAAGGCAGGGTTACCGCACCTGCCGGGCCGCTGCGCCCTTACGGCTGCGGCTTCGGCGCCGGTGTGCCCAACGCGCCACCCGGCCGCGTGCCAAGACCCCCACCTGCGCCGATCCCGCCGGTCTTGGGCTTCAGGTCCGGCACTTTTGGCACCGGCGGCGTCTTGGCGGGCGCGCCTCCGAACGGGTTGCTCCCCGAATTCTGCGTCAGGCAGGCATTGGCCAACGCCAGCGCATCGGCCAGACCGGTCACGTCATAGGCCTCGTCGATGCCGATCCCCAGCATCCGCAGCCATTGCCCGCCTGTCAGAAACGCGCTGGTCGTGTCGATTTCCTGGAACGTGATCCCCGCGAAATCCTGATCCCACGCCTCGCCCTTGCCTTCCCAGGGCAGGCCGGTTTCCATCATCAGCAGGATGTCGAACTGCTCGCCCGGCCGAAACTTGACCTGCGGATGCGCCAGAAGGATCGAGATCGTGTCATCGGGGTAAAGCCCGAACCACAGCGTCTCGCCGTTGGTGAACCCGACCGACACCGCGCAATGCGAGAACCCGCCCTGATCGTCGGTATGACCCGCGCCCGACCAGTAGCCCGATTCATACTGCGACCCCGGAATCTCCTCGGCCAGGGCCATCGACAGGGGGGAAAGGGCCACAAGGCCGGCAAGGGCAAGCACGCGCATGAATCAATCCTGCATCTGTTATCCAGGCCTAGAATGGCAGGGCAGGGGGGCCTGACGCAAGTCAGGCTTTCCACAAGGGCTGGCTTTCCACAAAGGGGGGCTTTCTCCAATGCGGGCAGGCCATTGACCCCTTTCGTGGTGCGGGTTAGCGGTTGCGGCGATGACCCTGCAGCGCCCACCTTTTCGTGACGGACTGATCGCCAGCCTGCCGATCGTCCTGGGCTATTTCCCGATCGCGTTTTCCTTTGGCGTCGCCGCCACCCGCGCCGGGTTTTCCGCGACCGAGGCCTTTGCACTGTCACTGATCATCTACGCCGGGGCGTCGCAATTCCTGGCGCTGGCCCTGCTCACCTCGGGTGCGCCGGTCCTGGTGTCGGCCTTTACCCTGATCGCGATGAACCTGCGGCATGTCCTTTACGGCCCGGCACTGATGCGGGCGGCGGGGCAGGGGGCCAGCACCCGCCGCGCCTGGGCCTGGGCGTTCGGGTTGACGGACGAGGTCTTTGGCCAGGCCCTTGGCGCGCTGGCACGCGGGCAACAGTTCTCTGAACCCTACATGTTCGGCCTTGGGATCGGGGCCTATGCCAGCTGGCTGACGGGCACCGCCGTGGGTGCCGTCGCAGGCGGCGGCGCGCTGGACGGCTGGCCCGCGCTCAATGCAGGCCTCGGCTTCATGCTGCCCGCGCTGTTCCTTGCCCTCCTTCTGTCGATCCTCAGCCGCCGCCAGCTGCCGGTGATCGCCATTGCCGGGGCGGTCACCGTGGCCGCAACGCTGGCCATCAGCGCGACCAGCGGCATCCTGCTGGGGATGCTTGCCGGGGCCATCGCCGGGCTCTTGCGGCGATGAACTGGGACCTTCTGACCGTGGCTTTGCTGGCCGGGGCCGCGAACTGGCTGTTCCGCGTGGTCCCGACCCTGGCCCGCACCGACCGCTTCGCCCCCGGCGGGCTGCTGGAGCGGTTCCTGGCCGCCACCGGCCCCGCCGCCATCGCAACGCTGTTCGTCGCCGCGATCCTGCCCGCCCTGACGCCCGACCTTTTGCGCCTTGCCCCCGTCATCGGCGGCACGCTGGCCGTGCTGGGGGTCTGGCTGGCCCGCCGGTCCGTCGTGCTGGCCACCCTCGCCGGGGCCGTGACGCATGGGGCTGCCGTCTGGCTTCTGTCCTAAGGCATCGCTTGCGCCCGGCGTCTGCATCGGCGACCATGGACCCCAGTGACAGGAGACCCGCCATGCCAGCCCCCACGCTCGACATCAGCCCGCAAAAGGTGGTGCATGTGATCTACCTTGCCCGCGAAGGCAACGCGGGGGACGCCGAACTGCACGCCTTCATCGACGCGCTGAACGATGACGAAAAGTCCCAGCTGACCGCGATCGCCTGGGTCGGCCGCGGCGCGTTCGAGCCCGAGGACCTGCAGGAAGCCATCAACACCGCCATTTCCGAAGCGACGACCCCCACCGCAGACTACCTGATGGGCATGCCGCATCTGGCCGAGAACCTGGAATCCGGGCTGGACGCCCTGGGCGTCGACGTCTCGGGCGAGGAAGAGGATTTCCTCTGATCCGCTTGCACGGCCCCCCCTTGCGCCGCACTGGATCGCTGCACATCTTCAGGTTCTGATAGCTGAAAGGTGTGCCATGACGCTGGCCGATGCCGTGAAACTGACCTGTGCGACCTGCGGGCAAGCCAACCGCGTGCCCCTGTCCCGGCTGGACCAGGGGCCGGTCTGCGGGGTGTGCGGTGCTGGCCTTGCCGATGGCCGCGTCGCCGACCTGGACGCCGCGACGCATGACAAGATCACCCGCGGCGACGGACTGCCCGTCCTGGTCGACTACTGGGCACCCTGGTGCGGCCCCTGCCGGATGATGGCCCCCGAATTCGCCAAGGCGGCCAAGACCTTGGCCCCCAAGGTCCGGCTGGTCAAGCTGAACACCGAGGATCACCCCCAGATCTCGGCCCGCGCGGGTATCCGTGGCATCCCGGCGCTGATCCTGTACCGTCAGGGGCGTGAGCTCGCCCGCCTGGCCGGCGCCCGCCCCGCCGCCGACATCATAGGCTTCGTGCGCCAGAACGGCGCAGCCTGATCCCCGCCGCCCGCTTGACAATTTCCAGCCAATCGGCCAGATACCCGCCAGTCGTGGGGCAGTAGCTCAGTTGGGAGAGCGCGTCGTTCGCAATGACGAGGTCAGGGGTTCGATCCCCCTCTGCTCCACCAATGACCCTTGAAATCGCTTGCAGAAATAGCAAGTTCGGCGGCTTACCCGCCTAAGAACCCGCCCAAATGAAAACGCTTGGCGCTGGGCGTGCGGCGGTCAGTGGCAGGAGGGGGGCGTAAAATTAATTCAATTCTGCGGTCCAAAAGTATGAGCTGAGCACAGGCAGAATCGGGACGAGGGAAATGTGGTGCGTTCTTCTTGGCTGACGAAGCAGTCGCACGAGCATTGGCCGGGTGTGGTGTGCACTTTCGGCAAGCATCGCCTGATTGTAGCAGAGGGTGAGCGCGGTCCCTATTACAGGCTTCAGACCGCAACCGGTGCAGCCAACCTTGATCGTGCATGGGAAGCGATCCCGCTTTCGTCCCGCTCCACGCTGACCGAGTTGCTGCGGGACTTTGCGCATACTGCGGGAGTGGCCCAGGCGTGTCGCGGCCTGCCAGATAGTCCATTGGAAGTGCTGCCAGAGTTCTGGAAAAAGCGCAGGACTGAATTTGAGGA
>JAKQLM010000456.1 GCA_029567145.1 Pseudomonadota bacterium | reverse complement strand
TGGCCAATGTGGCGGCCAAGGTCGCGAGCACCGGCAACGACCGCATCCTTCTGACCGAACGCGGGGTCAGCTTTGGTTACAACACGCTGGTCGCCGACATGCGGTCGCTGCCCACGATGGCAAAGACCGGCTATCCGGTGATCATGGACGCCACCCATTCGGTGCAGCAGCCGGGTGGGCAGGGCAATGCGTCGGGGGGGCAACGCGAGTTTGCGCCGGTCATGGCCCGCGCTGCCGTGTCGCTTGGGATTGCGGGGGTGTTCATCGAGACCCACGAAGACCCCGACCGCGCGCCCTCGGACGGGCCGAACATGATCCCGCTGGCCCAGATGCCCGCGCTGGTGGCCAGCCTGATGGGCTTTGACCGGCTGGCCAAGGCCGATCCGCTCCGGGTCTGATCCGGGTGCCGCGCAAGGTGCTGTTCGTCTGCGGCAAGGCCCGCCTGCGCAGCCCCACCGCCGGCGAAATCGCCCCCGGCCTGATCGGGGTCGAGGCCGACTTCGCCGGGCTTAGCGCCGATGCGGACGTGGCGCTGGACAGCGACCAGATCGCCTGGGCCGACGTCATCGCCGTGATGGAACGGCCTCAGCTTGCCCGGTTGAAGCGGCAGGTCGGCCCGCTTTTGCAGGGCAAACGGGTGGTGTGCCTAGACGTGCCCGACCGCTTTGCCTTCATGGACCCCGCCCTTGTCGCCCTGCTGACCCGGCAATTCGCCCGGCTGGGGTGACCTGCACGATCCGTGCGGGCCATGGCACGCTTTCGACAAGGCTGGCAAAATGGCGCGGCTTGGACCTCGCCGATCAGTCACGCCGCTTTCGCAGGGAAACCTGTTGCGAAAGGGTAAACGCCCACAGGCAAGACCCTGATCCGGAATGATTTTCCAAAACGTCCAGCGTGGACGACCCCGCGTAGGGTGGGTGATTCACCCACCTTACGACCCGGCCTAGACCACCTGCCCGGCCGCCCAGCCCGACGACCAGGCCCACTGGAAGTTGTAGCCCCCCAGCCAGCCGGTCACATCGACCACCTCGCCGATGAAATACAGCCCCGGCACCGCCTTGGCCTCCATCGTCCGCCCGTCCAGCGCCGCCGTATCGACGCCCCCCAGCGTGACCTCGGCGGTCCGATAGCCCTCGGACCCGACCGGCACCAGCCGCCAGTCGCGGATCCCCGCCGCCACCCGGTCCAGCGTGGCCCCGGACAGGTCCGCCATCGTCCCGGTCACCCCCGCCGCCGCCTCCAGATGCCGGGCCAGCTTTTCCGGCAGCCAGCGCCCCAGCACCGTCCGCAGCGCAAGCTTGCCCCGCGCGGCGCGCAGGTCCGCCGCCACATCCCGACCGGGCAAGAGGTCCAGCGCGATCGCCTCGCCCTCGCGCCAGTAGGACGACACTTGCAGCACCGCAGGCCCCGACAGACCCCGGTGGGTGAACAGCACCGCCTCGTCAAAGCCCGTGCGGCCGCAAGACACCCGGCCGGGCAGCGCCACCCCGGCCAGGGGGGTCATCCAGGCCAGTTCCTGTTCGGCAAAGGTCAGCGGCACCAGTCCGGGCCGAGTTTCGACCAGCGGCAGCCCGAACGCCTGCGCCACCTGATAGCCATGGCCCGTCGCCCCCATCTTCGGGATCGACTTGCCCCCCGTCGCCACCACGACCGCCCGCCCGGCCTGCGGGCCGCGCGCCGTCTCGACCACGAACCCGTCGCCCGACCGCCGCACCTCGCCCAGGGCGCAGCCGGTCCACAGGGTCACCCCCGCTGCCTGCATGTCGCGGACCAGCATCGCCACGACCTGCGTCGCCGGCCCGTCGCAGAACAGCTGGCCCAGGGTCTTTTCGTGCCAGACAATCCCCGCCGCATCCATCCGGGCGATGAAATCCCATTGCGTGAACCGCTTCAGCGCCGACAGCGCGAACCGGGGGTTCCGCGACAGGAACCGCTCCGGCGCGATGCCAAGGTTGGTGAAGTTGCAGCGCCCGCCGCCCGAAATCCGGATCTTTTCGCCCGGCGCCCTGGCGTGCTCGATGACCAGCACCCGCCGCCCGCGCCGTCCGGCCTCGATCGCGGCCATCATGCCGGCAGCCCCGGCGCCCAGGATGATCGCGTCCCACATCATGCCCCGTCCTAGCCCGAGGCCGCCGCCCCGGCAAGTCGCGCACCGGTGACGAATTTTCGCCAAAGGCCCCTTGCACGCCCCAAGGCCAGCGGCTAAACACCGCCGCACGGTTGGGGCGTCGCCAAGTGGTAAGGCATCGGTTTTTGGTACCGACATACCTAGGTTCGAATCCTAGCGCCCCAGCCAACCTTTCCCCAGCCACCCGCCCGGTCGAACAAGGACACACCCCGTGACCCTACGCCCCCTGTGCCTTACCCTGTTCCTGCCGCTGGCCGCCTGTGTCGGGGGCAACACCACCATGCAGCTTTACCCCCTGCAGGGCGAGATCGCCGAGGCCGATCCGACCACCGTGATCTCGGCGACGATGGAGAATGTCGCTGGCACTTCGGGGCCGCTCAAGTTCCGCCTGCCAGAGCGGGTGAAATGTGAAGGCACCTGGTCCTCGCTGACGCCAAAGACCGTGTCGCGGACCAAGGGGCTGTCCCTGACCTGGAAAAAGACCGGCGGAGAGGTCGGCGGCGAAACCCGCACCGAAGCCCGCGTCAACGACGGCGAGCTTTACGCCGTCTGCTCGGACGGGCGGCGGGTGCAGGGCACGTTCGTGATCGGATCAGGCACCGCCAGCGGCACGGGCCAGGCGACCGATACCAACGGCAACGTCTACAAGCTGTTGTTCTGACCCCAGATCACCGACCGGCCAGCGCATCCGTCAGCACGGCGCGCACCGCGTCGGGCGGGACGGCGTCGGCCACAAAGGCTTGACCGATCCCCCGCGCCAGGATGAACCGCAGTTCGCCGTCCACCACCTTCTTGTCCTGCCCCATCAGCGCGATCAGCGCCTCTGGCCCCGGCAGGTCGCCCGGGATGTCGGCGATGTCGACCTTCATCCCCATCGCCGCCAGATGCGCGCGGACGCGGCTTGGCTCTTCCTGTGAACACAGGCCCAGCCGCGACGACAGTTCGAACGCCAGCGCGCAGCCGATGGCGACACCCTCGCCGTGCAAGAGCCGGTCGGAATAGCCTGTGGCCTTTTCCAGCGCATGACAGAAGGTGTGGCCCAGGTTCAAGAGCGCGCGTTCGCCTTCCTCGGTCTCGTCGCGGCTGACGATCCCGGCCTTCATCTCGACCGACCGTGTCACCGCCCGCAGCCGCGCGGCGGTGTCCCCCGCCTTGAGCGCCGGGCCGTT
>JAKQLM010000453.1 GCA_029567145.1 Pseudomonadota bacterium | reverse complement strand
GCACGGCGTGGGCCTTTGCGACGAATGGCCTTACGTCCATTACCCCGACAGCTGGATGCCCGGCGCGTTTGATGCGGCGCTGGAGCCGGGGATGGTTCTGTGTGTCGAGGCGCTGGTGTCACCCGAAGGCGGCGACTTCTCGATCAAGCTGGAAGATCAGGTGCTGATCACCGAAACCGGCTGCGAAACGCTGACGACCTATCCGTTTGACCCAAGGCTTATGGCCTAGGATTGCGCCGGACTGGCGGCCTGCAGCACAGGATCTGTCCGGGACTGTATCGCCATTTGACCCAATTGGTGCCACAGAATTGCACCGGAACTGCGCATTTATCTGAAATGACGCGACGTCTGACGTTGCGTAACTCAAACTCAGGTAAAGGGTAACCACATGAAGGCGCTTGCAGTAATTCTGAATATCTTCATCCCCGGCGTCGGATCCTTCGTCGTCGGGAAAGCCGGGCAGGGTATCGCGCAGATCCTGATCTTTGGCATCGGTTTCGTGATCAACCTGATCACCCTGGGGTTCGGGGCAATCATCGGCTTTCCGCTGATGCTGGGGGCCTGGATCTGGGGCCTGATCACGGTCTTGAGCACGCCCAGCGCGCCGATTCAGGTCAACATCATCGACAATCGCGGCCCCGACCGCCATTGAATTCGGATCAGGGTCAGCCGCAACCGCTTGGGCATGGTTGCGGCACCTGTCTTGACCCGGCCAAGGCGATCGTTTCGCCTTGGCCTAAGGCTCCAGCTCGGCAAGGAACCCCAGGTGGTCCGACCCCAGCGCAGCGCGCATCCGGATGCGGCCACCGTTCGGGGCAAAGGCGTGGTCGATCGGCAGCGTCAGCGCGGGACCAAGCCCGATATAGGTGCCGCGGCTGGGTCCTGCCGCCAGTGTCCGCGCCGACCGGGCCATCGCGGTCACCGAATGCGCCCAACGCACCATGTTGAAATCGCCCGCCATCAGCACCGGGCCGTCCAGCTTTTCCAAAGCGGCGCGCAGCTCGGCCACCTGTTCGGCCTGGTCATAGGGCCAGGGCCAGTTCAGATGGATCGACACCAGCCAGATCTGCCGGTCGCGCCAGGTGACCTGCAGCGCGGCCATCCCCGGCAGGCAGACCTCTGTGCCGGGAACCGGCGGCAGGCTGGTCGCCACCGCTGTCCCCCCCCGCCGCCCAAGCGTGCAATGCAGCTGGTGCGGCAGCACATCGGCCAGCGCGGTCAGAAGGGCGGTATTCTGGTCAGACACCTCTTGCAGGGTCAGGGCCAGCGGCGCGACCTGACGGATATCCGCCTCTAGCCCGGCAAGATCGTCGTTCTTGTACAGCATGTTCTTCTGATACAGCGCGATGCTGCCCGGAGGGCCCGGCCAGTAGAACGCCAGCGCGACCTGGATGCCGACGATCAACGCCAGAAGCAGCGATCCGAAGGCGGCCATCAACAGTCCCGCCCGGATCGACAGCAGCGCCAGAAATGCAACCGCCGCCGCCGCATAGGGCCGCCCGATCGCAAGGGAATCGCCAACCGGATGCAGCCACCCCAGATAGCCCGAGGCCAGCGACAGGATCGCCAGCATCAGCAATGTCTTCAACAGCGCCGTCCAGATCGGGTGTTCGTCGTCTTCCATCGGCATCGGCCTTCGCACGCAGCAATCACCCCGGCCCTTGCTGGACCGGGTGCTGCAGTCCTGCAGCCTGGCTTGGTAAGACGTTAGGAAAGCGGCATAAATGGGGTGTGATTTCAACGCAAGTTCGACGCCCCTGCCCCAGGCGGCCCCAGCCGAGTGCGTCCCCCATGGGCTTGCGCGCCGCCCGGGGGCGGCGTAAGGGGCGGCGACCCCAGCCGCCGAAGGTTTCCCCGATGATCCCGCGCTATTCCCGTCCCGACATGGTGGCGATCTGGTCGCCCGAATCCCGCTTCAAGATCTGGTTCGAGATCGAGGCCCATGCCTGCGACGCGCAGGCCGCCCTTGGCGTGATCCCCAAGGCCAATGCCGAGGCCGTCTGGCGGGCAAAGGACGTGACGTTCGACGTGGCGCGGATCGACGAGATCGAGGCAGTGACCAAGCACGACGTCATCGCCTTCCTGACCCATCTGGCCGAACATATCGGCGCCGAGGATGCGCGGTTCGTGCATCAGGGCATGACCTCGTCCGATGTGCTGGACACCACGCTGAACATCCAGCTTGTGCGCGCGTCGGACCTGCTTCTGGTGGCGCTGGACCGGGTGCTGGCCGCGCTGAAGGCCCGCGCCTATGAACACAAGGACACGGTCCGCATCGGCCGCAGCCATGGCATCCACGCGGAACCGACGACGATGGGCCTGACCTTCGCACGGTTCTATGCCGAAATGACGCGCAACCGCGCCCGGCTGGTCAATGCGCGGGCCGAGGTTGCCACTGGGGCGATCTCGGGCGCGGTCGGCACCTTTGCCAACATCGACCCGGCGGTCGAGGATCACGTCTGCAAGATGCTGGGCCTGACGCCCGAGCCGATCAGCACCCAGGTCATTCCGCGCGACCGGCACGCGATGTTCTTTGCCACGCTTGGCGTGATCGCCAGCGGCATCGAGAACATCGCGATCGAGATCCGCCACATGCAGCGGACCGAAGTGCTGGAGGCAGAGGAGTTCTTTTCCCCCGGCCAGAAGGGCAGTTCGGCGATGCCGCACAAGCGCAACCCGGTCCTGTCGGAGAACCTGACGGGCCTGGCGCGGCTGGTGCGGATGGCCGTCGTCCCGGCGCTGGAGAACGTGGCCCTGTGGCATGAGCGCGACATCAGCCATTCCTCGGTCGAACGCGCGATTGGTCCGGATGCGACGATCACGCTGGATTTCGCGCTGCATCGCCTTGCGGGGCTGGTCGAAAAGCTGGTGGTCTATCCCGACAACATGCTGAAGAACATGAACAAGTTCAAAGGTCTGGTCATGTCGCAGCGCGTCCTGCTGGCCCTGACCTAGGCCGGCGTCAACCGCGAGGACAGCTATCGGCTGGTCCAGCGCAACGCGATGAAGG
>JAKQLM010000407.1 GCA_029567145.1 Pseudomonadota bacterium | reverse complement strand
GCTGAACCTGTCCGCTTCGGACGTGGCGATTGTCCCGAACCTGGCCGACTATCCGGCCGCCGTGGTCCATGCCAGCTTCAAGGACGGCGAGGACCCGTCGACCAACCCGATCGGCACCGGGCCCTACATCCCGCAGGAAGTCTCGGTCGGCCAGAAGGCCGTGCTGGTCCGCGCGCCGAACCACACCTGGTGGGGCGGCACCGCGCCCCTGGACGAAATCCACTACATCGACTTCGGCACCGACCCGTCGACCATGGTGAACCTTGCCGCCGCCGACGAAATCGACGCCAACTATGAAACCACCGGCGACTTCATCGAGCAGATGGACACGCTTGGCTGGAAGAAACTGGAAGTCGTCACCGCCGCGACGCTGGTCGTGCGGATGAACTCGGCAACCTCGGACCTTTACAAGGACAAGGCCGTCCGTCAGGCGATCCAGCTTGCGGTTGACCCCAAGGTCGTCCTGGAACTGGGCTACAACAACCTGGGCACCCTGGCGGAAAACCACCACGCCTGCCCGGTACACCCGGAATACGCCCAGATCCCGCCGCAGGTCATCGACCCGTCCAAGCTGAAACCGGCGCTGGAAGCCGCTGGCCTGGCCGACGCCGAGTTTGAGGTGATTTCGCTGGACGACGGGTTCGAAGCCGCCACCACCGCAGCGGTTGTCGCCCAGATCAAGGATGCCGGTGCGAACATCAAGCACACCGTCATGCCCGGCTCGACCTTCTGGAACGACTGGCAGAAGTATCCCTTCTCCTCGACGACCTGGAACCACCGCCCGCTGGCGGTGCAGAACATGTCGCTGGCCTATACCTCGACCGGCTCGTGGAACGAATCCGGCATGGCAAATGCCGACTTCGACGCCGCGATGGTCAAGGCGCTGTCGCTGGCCGACGCCGATGCCCGGCGCGAGCAGATGGTGACGCTGGAAACGATCCTGCAGGACGAAGGCTATATCATCCAGCCGTACTGGCGGTCGCTCTTCGCCCACGTCAAGGAAGGCTTCAACGTCGAACGCCATCCCTCGAACGAGCACCAGCACTACAAGTGGTCGGTCGCCTGATCCACGGTCAGGCCGGGCGCGCAGCCGATGCGCGCCCGGCCCCATCGCTACCCCCGCCAAGCGTTGCGCCCCAGTGGCCGCGACTGGATTGCCCGTAGGGAGCAAAGGTCAGACCCATGCTGAAATTCATTCTGCGCCGTGTGGGGCTGATGTTGCTCACGGCCCTCGTGCTGACGTTTGTCGTGTTCTACCTGACAAACCTGCCGCCCAACCTGGAAAAGCTGGCCCGCAGCGAGGGCTCGGTCCGCATGTCGGACGAAGCCGTCGCCGACTGGATCGACCAGAACGGACATTCCGGGTCGATCTACGAACGCTATGGCCAGTGGCTTGGCATCGCTCCGGGCTGGACCTACACCGATGAAAAGGGCGTGACGCGCGGCCGCTGCTTTGACGCGGGCGACGATCCGGCCCTTGCCCCCCGCCGCTGCGGAATCCTGCAGGGCGACTGGGGCTATTCCACCTTCGCCAAGAAAGAGGCCCTGCCCTACCTTGGCGGCATGCTGGCCTCGACCGGCTGGCTGATGCTGTGGGTGATGATCGTCATGGTGCCGACCTCGCTTCTGATCGGCGTCGTCGCGGGCATGCGCGAAGGCAGCCGGACCGACCGCGTGCTCTCCACCTTCTCCATCGCCTCGACCGCCACGCCGGAATATGTCTCGGGTGTTATCCTGGTGGCGCTTCTCGCCTCGCCCGTCACCGGCCTGTCGCCAATCCTGGCCGACTGGGGCTGGATCGACGGCAAGTCGCTGTTCCTTGGCGCCGCCTCGCCCGACAACATCAGTTTCTGGAGCTTCGCTCTCCCCGTCATGACCATCGCGCTATACGGCATCGGCTACATCGCCCGGATGACCCGCGCCTCGATGACCGAGGTGATGACCGCCCAATACATCCGCACCGCGCGACTGAAGGGCGTCAGCTTCGGCCAGGTCGTGATGCGCCACGCGCTGCGCAACGCGCTGATCGCGCCCTTCACCGTGATAATGCTGCAATTCCCCTGGCTTCTGAACGGCGTCGTCATTGTCGAGACCCTGTTCAACTACAAGGGCTTCGGCTGGACGCTGGTCCAGGCCGCAGGCAACAACGACATCAACCTCCTGCTCGGCTGTTCGGTCGTGGCGGTGTTCGTGGTGCTGGTGACCCAGCTTATCTCGGACATCGGCTATGTCTTCCTGAACCCGCGCATCCGGCTTAGCTAAGGGGCGCGCGTCATGGAAAATCTTGGATACGCCGCCATCCTTGGCCAGGTCGTCCAGCAGTTCGTGCCGGTCTGGATCGCGCTGGTGGTGACCTTTCTCGTCTCGATCAGCTTCAAACGGAAGCTGGGGCTTTACGGCAAGCTTTTCGACAGCCCGGTCGGCATGATCGGCTTCGGCATCGTGATGTTCTGGGTGTTCACCGCGATCTTTGCCAACCAGATCATCACCTTCGACCCCCTGGCACAATTCTCGGGGATGAAGAACAAGCCGCTTGGCACGGTCCTGGCCAATGCCGAAGACGGCCAGTTCGGCTGGTTCCTCCTTGGCGGTGACCACCTGGCGCGCGATGTCTTCAGCCGCATGGTGATGGGCGCGCGCGAGGTCCTGAAGATCGCCCCCGCCGCCACGCTCTTTGCCTTCATGGTCGGCATCACGATCGGCGTGCCTGCGGGCTATTTCGGCGGCTGGCTGGACACGGTCCTGTCCTTCCTTGCCAACCTGGTGCTGGCCTTCCCGGTCATCCTGCTGTTCTACCTGCTCGTCACCCCCGAAATCCGCGAGACGGGGATCCCCGTTGTCCTGGCCGCGCTGCTGTTCCTGTTCCCGATCGTCTTCCTCTGCGTCCTGTTCAACGCACGCTTCTTCACCGACCCGCCGAAACGGAATCTCTATGTCGGCATCGTGCTGGTGATCGGGCTCTGGGCCTATTCCGGGCTTGCCTTCAACATGGACCCACTTAATGACGTCGTTTCCTGGGTCTGGTTTTCAGTCGCCGGTCAAGACACGGTTGTCTCGGGTGGCGTGGCCGCACTGGACGCCGCAGTTGGCGCCGAGATCGATTCGACTAAGCAAGTCACCCGGCCTCTGCTCTTCGACGATGTCTGGTCGATGTCGCCGAACATGCTGAACGTCTTCGTCTCGGTCGTGTTCGTGAACGCGCCCACCGTGTTCCGCATCGTGCGCGGCATCGTGATGGACCTGAAAGCCCGCGACTATGTCGCCGCAGGCCAGACCCGGGGCGAAGGCCCCTGGTACATCATGCTGTGGGAAATCCTGCCCAACGCACGTGGCCCGCTGATCGTCGATTTCTGCCTGCGGATCGGCTACACCACCATCCTCCTCGGCACGCTTGGCTTCTTCGGCCTTGGCGTGGCCCCCGACAGCCCGGACTGGGGCTCGACCATTGACGACGGCCGCAAGACGCTGACCCTTTTTCCGCACGCCGCCCTGGCCCCGGCCCTGGCCCTGATGAGCCTGGTCCTTGGCCTGAACCTGCTGGCCGATGGACTGCGTGAGGAATCCTTGCGCGACTGATGTCTTCCTCTCTGTAGAAATATCCCGGGGGTCCGGGGGCTGGCCCCCGGTCCCGCACTCCCAGAAGGAGCCGACGATGCAAGAATGGGACCCCTCGCAACCGATCCTGGAAATCGAGCATCTCTCGATTTCCTTCTTCACACGCCTGCGCGAAATTCCCGCCGTGATGGACTTTTCCTGTTCCGTCATGGCAGGCGAGGCGATGGGCCTGGTCGGCGAATCCGGCTGCGGCAAGTCCACCGTCGCCCTTGCGGTGATGCGCGAGCTTGGCAAGACCGGCAAGATCGTCGCCGGGTCGATGAAGTTCAAGGGCCGCGATCTGGCCACGATGTCGGACGAAGAACTGCGCCACATCCGCGGCTCGGAAATCGCGATGATCTATCAGGAACCGATGGCCTCCCTGAACCCGGCGATGAAGATCGGCGCGCAACTGGCCGAAGTGCCGATGATCCACTCCGGCATGACCAAGGCCGACGCTTGGAAGCTCGCCCGCCAGATCGTCGCCGACGTCCGCCTGCCCGATCCGGACCGCATCATCAACGCCTATCCGCACCAGCTTTCCGGCGGCCAGCAGCAGCGTATCGTCATCGCGATGGCGCTGATGGCCAAGCCCGCGCTTCTGATCCTGGACGAACCCACCACCGCGCTTGACGTGACGGTCGAGGCGGGGATCGTCGATCTGGTCAAGGACCTTGGCAAGAAATACGGCACCTCGATGCTGTTCATCAGCCATAATCTTGGCCTGGTGATGGATGTCTGCGACCGGATCTGCGTGATGTATTCCGGCGAGGCGGTCGAGACGGGGAACGTGACGCAAGTCTTCGACAAGATGCGCCACCCCTATACCCAGGCGCTCTTCCGCTCGATCCCGCTGCCGGGGGCCGACAAGAACTCCCGCCCGCTGATCTCCATTCCCGGCAACTTCCCCCTGCCGCACGAACGCCCGCCCGGCTGCAACTTCGGCCCGCGCTGCGACTACTTTCAGGCCGGACGCTGCGACGCGACCGAGGTCCCGATGGACGTCGTCCCCGGCGATGACCGGCACGCGACGCGCTGCCTGCGCTGGAAAGAGGTGGACTGGGACGCCCCCCCCGCCAAGCGCGAGGTCAAGATAAAGTCCCCGATCGGCAAGGTCGTCCTCAAGATGAAGGACCTGAAGAAGTATTACGCCATCTCCTCGGGCGCCTTCGGCGGCGGCGCGAAGAAGGTGGTGAAGGCCAACGAAACCCTGTCCTTCGAGGCGCATGAGGGCGAAACCCTCGCCATCGTGGGCGAATCCGGCTGCGGCAAGTCCACCTTCGCCAAGGTGCTGATGGGGCTGGAAACCGCGACCTCCGGGTCGATCATGCTGTTTGACGAAAACGTCCAGTCCACCCCGATTCAAAAGCGCAACACCGACACCGTCTCCTCGGTGCAGATGGTGTTCCAGAACCCGTTCGACACCTTGAACCCGTCGATGAATGTCGGCCGCCAGATCATCCGCGCGCTCGAGATCTTCAAATACGGCAAGTCCGACGCCGACCGGCAGACCCGGATGCTAGAGCTTCTGGACCTCGTGAAACTCCCCCGCGCCTTCGCCGACCGGATGCCCCGGCAGTTGTCCGGCGGACAGAAACAGCGCGTCGGCATCGCCCGCGCCTTTGCCGGCGGGGCCAAGGTGGTGGTCGCCGACGAACCCGTCTCGGCGCTGGACGTCAGCGTTCAGGCTGCCGTCACCGACCTTCTGATGGACATCCAGCGGGTCAACAAGACCACGCTTCTGTTCATCAGCCACGACCTTTCGATCGTGCGCTACCTGTCGGACCGGGTGCTGGTGATGTATCTCGGCCATGTCGTCGAAACCGGCACCACCGACCAGGTCTTCCAGCCGCCCTACCACCCCTATACCGAGGCGCTCTTGTCCGCCGTGCCGATCGCCGACACCAAGGTGACCCGCAAGCGGATCGTGCTGGAAGGCGACATTCCGTCCGCCGTGAACCCGCCGCCCGGTTGCCCGTTCCAGACCCGTTGCCGCTGGAAATCCCAGGTCAGCCCGGCGGGCCTCTGCGACCGGGAAATGCCGCCGGTGCAGGAACTGGAAAGCGGCCACCAGATCAAATGCCATCTCAGCCGGTCGGTGCTGACCGCGATGGAGCCGGTGATCAAGATCGCGGCGGAATGACTGCCATCGCCCGCGTAAGGTGGGTGGTTTCACCCACCTTGCGCGGACCCCTGGCCATCCGGCGCGGCCCCATGGCCATCCGGCGCGAGCTTAGCCCAGGATCGCCTTGACGTAATTCTCGGTCTCGGCATAGGGCGGCACGCCGTCGTGTTCCTCGACCGCGCCCGGTCCGGCGTTATAGGCCGCCAGCGCCAGTTTCCAGCTGCCGAACTGGTCGTACATCATCCGCAGATACCGCGCGCCGCCGTCCAGATTGTCTTCGGGATCGTTGATGTCGACGCCCAGCTTCTCTGCCGTTCCCGGCATCAGCTGCGCCAGCCCGGTCGCGCCCTTGACCGACACCGCGACCGCGTTCCAGCCTGATTCCTGCTGCACCAGCCGCAGGAACAGATCCTCCGGCACGCCATGCTTGCGGGCCGCAGCCTTGGCAAGCGCCAGATATTCGCCCTTGTAGCTGCCCCGATAGCCCGGAACGACCTCATCCACCGCCTCTTCGCCGGTCTTGAACTTGGGTGTGTACTTGACGGACCCGCTGTATTGCTTGGCCAATTTCTTGTCGATCAGGTCGGCTTGCGATTCAAAGATCGCCAGTCGCGACTTGCTGGAGCCGGTCAGTTTCAGCCCTTCGGCCAGCGCCGCACCCGGCACCAGCACCAAGGCGCAGGCCAGCACGGCTTGTCTCAACGACCCGATTTGCAAGCGTCTCACCCGTCCCAAACCCCTGTCCGACAGCGTGACTATACCGTTTTGGCTCAACATTTCCAGACCGGAATGGGTCGGATATTCCGACCTTTGCCCCCCGCCCGCGCGATCTTCCGCCGATCCGGCCTGCGGGAAGTCGAGTTGCAGCCGCGCGGCAGCACGGTATAGGTTTCCTTAACCAGTCTGCGGCGAAGCTGCCGTCGGCTCGCAACAAGGGAGAATCGCATGGCGGGGTCGGTCAACAAGGTCATCATCGTGGGCAACCTCGGCCGCGACCCCGAGGTGCGCAGTTTCGGCAATGGCGGCAAGGTGGTGAACCTGCGCATCGCCACGTCTGAAAACTGGCGCGACAAACAGACCGGGGAGCGGAAGGAACGCACCGAATGGCATTCGGTCGCGATCTACAACGAAGCGCTGGGCAAGATCGCCGAACAGTACCTGAAAAAGGGCTCGACCGTTTACATCGAAGGTCAGCTTGAGACGCGGAAATGGCAGGACCAGTCCGGCGCCGACCGCTATTCGACCGAAGTCGTGCTGCGCCAGTTCCGGGGCGAGCTGACGCTGCTTGGCGGCCGCGATGGTGGCGGTTCGGGCGGTGGCGGGGGGTATGACGACCGCGGCGGCCCGGATGAGGGTGGCCAGGGCGGCGGCTATGGTGGCGGGGGTGGCGGCGGTGGCGGATCGCAGGGCGGCCGCGGCAGCTATGGTGGCGGCTCGGGCGGCGGCGCGCAAGGCGGCGGCGGGCGCTCTGACATGGACGACGAAATCCCGTTCTGACGCCTGTTGTCGCGGGCTCTGGACCTTGGCGGGCCAATTCCTATATAATTGGTCAACAACCAAGGCCAGACCCGTGGCCAGACCGACTTAGTCAGGACCGACCATGCAGGACCAGATCGAGGGCGCTCCGCTGATCAAGCCCTCCAGCACCGACCATCCGCTGTATCCCGAGAT
>JAKQLM010000402.1 GCA_029567145.1 Pseudomonadota bacterium | reverse complement strand
CGTGACGATCGCGCCGACCTGCGTGTCGGGATTGAGCGGGTTGCCAAAGGCCACCTGTCGCGACAGGTCCACCACCCGCGCCACGAAGGCATCGGCGATGTCCTCATGCACGATGATGCGGCTGGAGGAATTGCAGCACTGGCCGACGTTGAAGTAGATGCCAAAGGTCACGGCATCGGCAGCACCCTCCAGATCGCAGTTCGGGAAGATCACCTGCGGATTCTTGCCGCCCAGTTCCAGCGCCACCTTCTTCAGCGTGTCGCCTGCGGACTTGGTGATCATCTTGCCCACGGCGGTCGATCCGGTGAAGGTCACCATGTCCACCTGCGGGTGGGTCGTCATCAAGGCTCCGACCGGGTTGCCGCAGCCCAGAACGATGTCGCAAACGCCCGCGGGAAGTCCCGCCTCGACCAGCATTTCGGCCAGCATCGCAGTGGTCGAAGGCGTCACCTCGGAGGGTTTGACGACGCAAGTGCAGCCCGCCGCCAGTGCGAAGGGCAGCTTCTGCGACAGGATCCAGAAAGGGAAATTCCATGGCGTGATGATTGAGACCACACCGATGGGTTCCTTCAGAACCACCGCCAGAATATCGCTGCCAAGGGTGTTGTGGCTGTCGCCGTGGCTGGTGCGGGCCAGCGAAGCTGCATAGCGCCATAGGTCTGCCGCCCCGCCACATTCGCCGCGCGCTTGGGAGATCGGCTTGCCGCTTTCCAGCGTCTCGATCAGCGCCAGCTTTTCGACATTCGCCTCGATCAGGTCGGCGACCCTGGTCAGCACGGCGGCGCGGGCCTTGCCGGACAGGCGGCTCCAGCGGCCATCGTCAAAGGCGGCGCGGGCGGCCTTGATCGCGGCCTCGGTTTCCACTTCGGACCCCAGCGCGGCCTGGCTGACCACCCCGCCATGCGACGGCGAAAGGCGGTCGGACGTGCGGCCATCGGCGCTGTCCTGTGCGACACCGTTGATGTAGTGACGCGCCCGATAGGGGGCATCGGGCAGCGCGATGGTCTGGTCCGACAGGATGTGCAGGTCGTTCATCGTCACGTTCCCGAGAAATCTGGTTTGCGCTTTTCGCGGAAGGCGGCCACGCCTTCGGTGCGGTCGGCGCTGGCCGCGATGGCGGCACTTCCCAGCGCCTCGATCATGGCGGCGCGGTCTTCGTCCTGTGCGGCGTGGATCATGGATTTCGCGATCTCGACCGCGCGCGGCGACAGGGT
>JAKQLM010000332.1 GCA_029567145.1 Pseudomonadota bacterium | reverse complement strand
TCGTCCATGGCCGGGGTGCTGGTGCTGGCGCTGGTCGCCCTGCGCCTGGGGCTTGGCCCGCGCGACCTGCGCGGGGCGCTGACGGTCGAGGCCGCGTTCCTGATCCCGTTCTGGCTGGGCCTGGCCGCCAAGCTGTCGCATCCCGAGCTGACGGGGCTGGAAAAGTTCACCGACATGGGGTTTCTGTCGGCGGCGATGCGGACCGACTGGATGCCGCCCCAGGATGCCTGGTTCGCGGGGCATGCGCTGAACTACTACTATGTCGGGCAGGCGATGGTCGGGGCCTGGGGCAACCTGGCCGGAGTGTCGCCAGACCACGCCTATCCGCTTGCCATGGCCACGATCTTTGCGCTGACCGGGCTGGGAACCTTTCACATCGTCCTGCGGCTGGCCGCCCCCTGGGGCGCGCGGCTGGCGGGGGTGCTTGGCGCGCTGGCGGCGGCTGTGACCGTCTATGGCGGCAACGGGCATTCGGTGCTGTACCAACTGTTCCGGGGCTGGATGCCGACCACCAAGGCCGAGTTCTACTATCCCGATTCGACCCGCTTCATCGGGTTCGACCCTGACACGCTGGACAAGGCCTTTACCGAATTCTTCGCCTATGGCATCGCGGCGGGCGATCTGCATGCGCATCTGGTGGCGACGCCGCTGTTCCTGCTGGCCGTGGCGCTGGTGCTGGCGATCCTGCGGCGCGGGCTGGCGGGAGAGATGCCCCTGCCCCTGCAGTCGGTGGCCTTTGGCTGGACGCTGGGGCTGGGGCTGATGATGAACAGCTGGGATCTGGCGATCATCGGGCTGGTCGCCGTGCTGGCGCTGGCCGTGGTGCTGTCGCGGCCCAGCGGCGGGACGATGCCGCCCGTCGCCCTGCGCGCCGATCTGCTGGGGGCGGCGGCGGTTCTGGCCTTTTGCGCGGCCGCACTGACGGCGGCGCCCTTTCTGGCCAGTTTCCGGCCCTTTGCCAATGGCATCCTGCCGGTCGTGTTCCGCACCCCCCTGTGGCAGCTTCTGGTGATCTACGCCCATGTCCTGCCGGCCCTGCTGCTGATCCCGGTCCTTGCCTTTCGTCGGGGGCAGACCCTGCCGCTGTTGCCCATCGCAGTGGTCGCCGTGGCCGGGCTGCTTTTGGTCGCGATCCCCGAGGTCGTCTTCCTGAAAGACATCTACGGCGATGACCATGCCCGGGCCAACACCATGTTCAAGCTGACGTTTCGCGCCCAGGCCCTGCTGGTGATCGCGGCCTCGGCAGCGCTGGCGCCCGCCTTGGCCCGGGGGCGGATCTGGACCGCTGCCGCCCTTGTCGCCATGGTTCCGCTGGGGCTGACGCTGTCCTACCTGCCCCATGTCCATTCCCCGCCCTCGGTCATCCGCAGTCTGGACGGGCTGGCCTTCCTGGGCGACGAGCGTGCGCTGGTCGAGGCCGCGCGCGACCTGCCCCTTGCCCCCGGCGAGGCGCTGGTCGAAGCGACGGGTCAGGCCTTCACCGACACCTCGCGGGTGTCGGCGCTGACCGGCCAGCCTGCGGTGATCGGCTGGGCCGGGCACGAATGGCTGTGGCGCAACGACGTGGGGGCGGCCTATGACCGGGCGAACGACATCGACCGGTTCTACACCACCACGGATCACGCCGAGCGCTGCCGCATCCAGGCGCGCTATGGCATCCGCTATATCGTGATCGGCCGGATCGAGCGCCGCCAGTATCCGGCGCTGGACGAAGGGGGGCTGACCGGGCTTGGCGTGCCGGTCTACAGCGGTCCGGGTAGCGTCATTCTGCAGGTGGCCCCGGAAAGCTGCCCCGCCTAGGGCGACTTGGGGTCAAAGGATCGCAAGGCCAAGGAACTTGGCCCCCAAGTGCGGGTCGGTCGTTGCCTGCGGGGCGCATTCTCTGCTAGGCTGCGTTGGAACTTGGGTGGTGGGACAGGGCGCGTCAGATGAAGCTTGAGACGACCTTCAGGGCTGGTCCCGTGGCTGTCGGCATCTTCTGTGCCGCGCTGACCTGTGCGACCCTGCCTGTCGGCGCGCAAACCGTGACGGCAACGGCAACCGCAACGCCCACGGATACCCCAACGGCAACGCCGACCAATACCGCGACCGCGACGCCCACGAACACGCCCACGAACACGCCCATCGCGCCAACCAACACAGCGACGGCCACCCCGACGGAAACTCCGGTTGCGCCGACAAACACCGCGACGGCCACGCCGACGGAAACTCCGGTTGCGCCGACAAACACCGCGACGGCCACGAGAT
>JAKQLM010000289.1 GCA_029567145.1 Pseudomonadota bacterium | reverse complement strand
GAAGCCAAAGGGCGAGCTTGTGCTGGATGCGGGCGCGGTCACGGCCCTTCGCGCCGGGAAAAGCCTGCTTCCGGCAGGGGTGACCAAGGTTTCGGGCAGCTTTGGCCGGGGCGAGCCGGTGGCGATCCTTTCGCCAGAGGGCGCGGTTCTGGGCAAGGGGCTGGTGCGCTATACTTCGGCGGAGGCCCGCAAGATTGCCGGGCACCGGTCGGGCGAGATCGAGGCGATTCTGGGCTATCAGGGCCGCGCGGCGCTGGTGCATCGGGATGATATGGTGGTTTGAGGGGCCCGATTTCTTTGAAGAAATCGGACCGGAAATTTTGAAATTTCCGGCGCGGGGTTTTCGAAAACTCCGCATCCCGGGCGGAAGTGGAGCAAGACATGGACGGCCAGTTCACCGATCTGATGAACGACATCGGTCGCAAGGCCCGCGCGGCGGCGGCAGAGCTGGCCTTTGCCTCGTCCGAGCGCAAGGCGACCGCGCTGATTGCTGCGGCCGATGCGATCTGGCGGCGGCGGGGCGAGATTCTGGATGCCAATACGCTGGACCTTGATGCTGCGGAACAGAAGGGCCTGACCAAGGCGATGCTGGACCGGCTGCGGCTGGACGAGAACCGCCTGCGCGGCATTGTCGACGCGCTGCGCCAGATTGCCGAGCAGAAAGACCCGGTCGGTCGGGTGCTGGCGGAATGGGATCGTCCGAACGGGTTGCATATCCAGCGGGTGGCAACGCCCTTGGGCGTGGTGGGCGTGATCTATGAAAGCCGCCCCAATGTGACCGCCGATGCGGGGGCGCTGTGTCTGAAATCCGGCAATGCGGTGATTCTGCGCGGTGGCAGCGACTGCTTTGAAACCTCGGAAATCATCCATGCCTGCATGGTGGATGGCCTGCGGTCGGCAAACCTGCCGGAAGCCTCGATCCAGTTCATCCCGACGCGCGACCGCGAGATGGTGACGGCCATGTTGCAGGCGACAGAGTGGATCGACGTGATCGTGCCGCGCGGTGGCAAGGGTCTTGTCGGTCTGGTCCAGCGCGAGGCGCGGGTGCCGGTCTTCGCGCATCTGGAAGGCATCTGCCACGTCTATGCCGACCGTGATGCCGATCTGGACAAGGCGCGCCGCGTGGTGCTGAACGCCAAGACCCGGCGCACGGGGATTTGCGGGTCGGCGGAATGCCTGCTGATCGACTGGCAGTTCTATACCAAGCACGGGGCCGTTTTGATCGAGGACCTGCTGAAAGCGGGGGTCGAGGTGCGGACGGAAGGCGAGCTTCTGAAAGTGCCGGGCACGGTGAAGGCCGCCCCCGATGATTTCGGGCGCGAGTTTCTGGACATGATCATCGCGGCCAAGTTGGTGGATGGGGTGGACGAGGCGATTGCCCATATCCGCAAATACGGATCAAGCCACACCGAGGCGATCCTGACCGAGAATGACGCCACGGCGGCGCGGTTCTTTGAACGGCTGGACAGCGCGATCCTGATGCGCAACGCCAGCACCCAGTTCGCCGATGGCGGCGAGTTCGGCATGGGGGCCGAGATCGGCATCGCCACCGGAAAGCTGCATGCGCGCGGCCCGGTCGGGGCCGAGCAACTGACCAGCT
>JAKQLM010000287.1 GCA_029567145.1 Pseudomonadota bacterium | reverse complement strand
CACGATGATCCGCAATGTCTCGGTCGGTTATCCGGGCGAACTTTCCGACGAGGCGCATCCGGCCTTCCTGACGGGCTGCGTCGTGGGGCCGGACAGCTTTGGCAATCAGGGCTGAAGGAGGCAGGGAATGGACAGGTTTTTCCCCGCGTTGCGTCGGCCCTTGCGCCTTCACCGGCCGGATGCTGCGCCGCAGACAGTCGCCCTGAAGATAGGACGATAGGCAGAGGCGCCGCGTGGCCCCCACCCGGTCGCGCGCCGTGAAAGGCTGTGGCTGCCTTTGGCGCGCTGACCTGACCCCTGAACCGTTCCGCTTTGCCGATCCCCCGCCCTGAAAGGCGCCGGGGGCTGGGCCCCCCTTTCCCCAGATCAAGGATATTTCCCATGACACCGACCTCGACCCCCATTCCCAGCTGGCTGCCGCTCGCCCACAGCCTGATCGCCGATCTGCAGGCCAATGAGGCCGCAAAGCAGCGGCGCGAGAGGGATCCCGGGCGTCCGTCCGGCGCCACCACGGAGCAGGATGCGTTCGACGACATCTACATTGCGGATGTGGATGCAGAGGATATGCCGCTGCCCAAGGAAGAGGCGGCCGCGCCGCTTCAGATCCTGCACGAGACGGCGGCCCTGCTGATCGCGGCCACCTTTGTTCACGCGCAACACCTGACGGCGCTCACCGCGCCCGGCGCGGTTACGGTGCTGCAGGTTGACTGGCCCGCACTGCTGGCGCCCTGCATCTGGGTGCTGGAACGGGCCCTCCCTTCCGCGCGGCACGCTGCCGGGTGGAAGGGTTTGACCCCGGCAAAGATCATGGCGCCCCGACCCGCCACTGGGTTCAGCGGGCGCCATGAGCAGACCGGGTTTCAGGACAAGGTCCGCGCAGCACTTGGCGTTGCGGCCCCGATCGTCCTGCTGATCACCTCGGATCAGGATCTGGGGCCGGAGCTCGGGGCCCTGCTGCCCAGACCGCGCCCCCTTGCCCCCATCGATGCAGATGTGCTGCGTCAGATGCTGCCCAGTCGCTACCCCGCCCTTGCCGGTGCTGGCGCGCCCCCCCTGTTGCTGCCCGAGAGTGCGGGCCTGCGGGGCCTGTCGCCCGATGCGCTCATCTTCGCCCTGCGCGCGCCCGACCCGGACGAGGCGGTGACGGTGCTGCAGACCCTTGGCGCGCGATACCGGAAGGATCTGCTGACGCTCGATGACATCGAAGGCTATGGCGAGGCCGAGGCCGCCGCGCGCCGTCTGGTGGCCGATCTGGCGGCCTGGAAGGCGGGCGACGCGCGCTGGTCAGATCTGCCCCATGCGCTGCTGTTTTACGGCCCGCCCGGGACAG
>JAKQLM010000286.1 GCA_029567145.1 Pseudomonadota bacterium | reverse complement strand
ACCTCCACCGGGCAGGCGCGGCGGCTGACCGGGTCCCAATAGCGCGGGTATTCCACCAGGGCTGCATGCACCAGCCGCTCCAGACTGACCGGCCCCCGCCAGTCCGGCACCGGCCCCAGATCGCGCGTCAAACCCCGCCCGGCATAAAAGGGCGCACCCAGACAAGTCACTGGAATCCCTCGCACAATCGCCTCGAACCCCAGCAAAGAGGTCATCGTCCAGACCTCATCCACCGCGCCCAACAGCGCCGCCGGATCGGCCCGTTCGACCACCAGATCGGCCAGCCCGCCGTCCACCCCCCCGGCCCGCAGGCCCGCCACGACGTCCGGATGCGGCTTGTAGATCACCACCGCCCCCGGGTTCGCCGCCCGCACCGCCTGCAACAGGCCAAGGTTCGTCCGCACCGCCCCCGCCCCCTTAAGGATCGAGGCGTCGTCTTCCACCTGGCCCGGCACCAGAATGCGGTAACCCACTGGCAAATCTGGCAAATCTGGGGCCGAGAGGTTGTACTTCGACACCCCGCCCGCCCGCAGCCGGGCGATCAAAGCCCTCACCCGCGCCTCGCCCCCCGCTGGCATCGGCCTGGCCACCAGCCCATCCAGCCGCGACCGGCGCGACGGGTCGTAATAGATCCCCAGATCGTCAGTCACCAGGGACAAGGGCGGCACAAGGTCGGCCCCAAGCCCACGCGACCGCAGAAAGCCATCCTCGACGCGCAGGCAGGGGGCCTGCGGCTGGAACCCGGATGGTTCTTTTCCGGCCCAGATCAACAGGTTGCGGCCGGTTTCCGCGGCGGCTCGATCAGCCTCTGTCGGGTCGTCGCGAAAGCGCAACGGCCCGAAAAACCGTTGCAGGTGGGGGCGTTTCCACAACCGCATTCCGGTGGCGACATGGCCCTTTCGATCCTCACGCCAGGCGCGGGTCTCGGCCTCCAGTTGGTCGATCACCCGCTCCACCCCGCACAGCCGGTCGTCGCAAGGGTCGTACCACAGCGGCGCCAGGATCATCGCCCCGGCGAACAGGGCCTCGGCGGTCAGCTGGCGGGTTCGCCGGGGCAGGGGCCGGGTGTCCCGGGTCAGACCCCAGCCGGAATAGAAAGGCTGGCCAAAGACTTGCGGGCGGTGGCCATGCAGAATCGCCTCGAACCCCAGTTGCGACGAGACGACATAGACCGCCTTCGCCGCAGCCAGAAGGCGGTGCGGAGAGACGGGGTCGGACAGCAAGCTCACCCGGCCGCCAACATCCGCCGGTCCGAAATGGCCGGGCCGCAAGGCAAGCGCGGTCTCGGGGTGCGTGCGGATCACGATCCGGTCGTCGGGGTGAGCGCGCAGGGCAGCGTCCAGCATCTGCCGGAAGGTCGTCTCGTCCGCGCCAGAGTGCCGGATGGCGGCATCGCCACGGGTCTGGTCGATCACCAGGACAAAGCCAGGATCAGGTGCAGGCAGCGCTGGATCGCAATTGTTGTATTTTGATAGATGAAGCGCCTTGAGGCGGGCAGTCGCCACCCTTGTCGTTTCAAGAATGTTCGAATCCTGCAAGTCGCCGGTCTGCAGGATCTGCTCCAACCGCGAGGGTCCGCTGCTGTCGAAGTGCACGCCGACCGGGTCGATCAGGTAGCCGAGCGGCGCTTCGCGCTGGGACCGTCCGGGATGGACTGATCGCAGGAACGCATCCTCGACCCGAACCAGCGCAAGGCCCTTGCGGGCGGCCAGACGTTCCCCGCGCCAGGCGGTCGGGCTGCGGCCCCAGACCAGCACACCGTCGCGGGGACCGGGCAGGCCAAAGCGCAACTCGTGCCCCGCCAGCGCCAGCACGCGGTGCAAGCGCTGGTCGCGCAGCAACGACAGGTTCTGATGAAACAACCGCCGGGGGACCCCGGTCAGCGCAGCGGACCCGCCCGCGCCCGACACGGCGCGGTCAGTTGCCCGAGTTGGCGGCGTTGGCCAGGTTCGACGCGGCCCCCGTGGTGCCAGTGATCGCGCCCAGCGTCTTTTGCCACTGAACGAACGGCGCTTCGGTCACGTAAAGGGTGTCGCCATCGCGGACCTGGAAGTCGCGGGCCTCGAAAAGGCCGGTCGTCTCGGTCAGGTCAAGGACGTAGACGATGCGCTGGTCGCCCACCAGGTCGGGTCGGCCAAGGACGGCGCGGGCAATCGCTTCGGATTCGTCGCGCAGGATGAAGACCCCGGTCGGGTCGGCAGACTGGGTCGCAAGGCCGCCGACCGTGGCAATCGCCTCAAGCGCAGACAGGGTTTCGGTTGCGAAGGGAACCAGGTTCTGCGCGCCGGTTGCGCCCAGGGCGATGAAACTGCGGCTGTCTTCCTCGATCACGATCTTGTCGCCGGGGCGCAGCGCGATATCCAGCGCGGGGTTTTCATACAGGTCCTTCAGCCAGATCTTGCCGGTCTGGCTGCCGCGCGTCACGCGGACGATGGCGATGCCGGGGTCGATCGCCACGCCACCGGACCGGGCCAGCATGGTGGCCAGCGTGCGGGTCGGGGCCTCGATCGGGTAGACGCCGTTCGCCCCGGCCCCGCCCGAAATCGACACCGTCGCCCCGTTCCCGGCCAGCCGGGTCACGGTGATCTGCGGGTCCGGGGTCTGGTCTTCCAGCTGCCGGGTGATCGCCTGGCGCAGGCCTTCGGGCGTCTGGCCCGCCGCCTTGATCCGCCCGGCATAGGGAATGTAGATGAAGCCCTGCCCGTCGACCTGGATTTCCGACAGGGCCGACACGCGCTGCCCGGTGTTGCCCAGAAGCGGGTCATCCTTGACGTTTTCGAACACGGTCACGCCCAGGGTATCCCCGGCGCTGATCGTGTCCGACCCCATCAGGCCCGCATTCTGGAACGCATCGCTGAACCCGAAGCTGGGCTGCACGGCCGTCACCCGCGACACGGCCGGGGTCACGGTCACGATATGGGCGTCGCCGCGTTTTTCGACCGACCCGCGATAGATCTCGCGCTTGTTCGGACCCGAGCGGGGCAGGCCGCAAGACGCGACCATTGCAACGGTGGCCAACAGCGCCACTGCCTTGACCGTGTTCTTGCCGGTTATCCGCACTGCCTGAAACCCCTGCGTTCCGCTTTGCTTTGTTGGCGGCAAATCTATCGAACCGGCTGCGGATTGGCCAGCAGACAGTCCCGGCGGTTGTGCGGAAATCAGCGCACGAGGCGCAACTGTTGCCGTGGTGCCGCTCTGCCCGACAGAACTGCCACATAGGGATCGTCCGGCGACAGCATCATGTCCACCACCTGACGCAGCAGCGCCCGCCGCCCGACCGAGGAGTAGAATCCGCCCACAACCTGCGATGTTTCCAGCAAAAAGTGCCGATAATCGCGGTAGGACTTGGTGTCGGGACGCTCTGGCGCGGCAAAGAATGCCTCCAGCGGCTGTTCGGACACGAACTCGGGCTTGGCAAACACCGCCGCGCCGAAACTGCGCAGGGGCACGCCGCGCCACAGCGCCTGCTGTCCGGCGGTCGAGTTGACGGTCACCGCTGACCGCGCGTCGTTCAGAAGCTGTGCCAGCTTGCCGCCACGCACGAAATGCACCCGGTCGGTCAGCCCGTGCAAGGCCGCCAGACGCCGGATTTCAAAGGCCAGCGGCACGCGGCCATCCTCCAGCGGGTGGGCCTTGAAGACCAGGTGATGATGTCTTGGCGCGCCTCTGGCGAACCCGGCCATCACCAGGGCCAGAAAATCGGTCATGCTGGCAAAGGGCGAATGGTCGCGAAAGCTGGCGTCGTGTTCCAGCTGCAGGATCGCCAGATGATAGGGAAAACCGCCGCACCGGATGCGTCCGGTTGCAAGGCGACGCTCGACCCGGTGCAGCGGCATCATCAGGAAACGCTGCAGATACAGCCGGAACTCTTGCCCCACGGTCAGCGCGCGGTGCGGGCGAAAGTTGCGATAGCTCTGGCGGCCAAGCGCCACAAAGCCGTGGTACAGCGCGCCCCAGAACATGTGCTGGCGCATGTCGCCCCAGGTCGCGGGGGTATCGGGCAGATCGACGTCGATCCTGGCCAGGGCGGCCTGCATCTGCGGCACGCTCAGGTCCATCAGCCGGGAATGGCCGTTCGACCCGTCGCGTTCATAGGTCACCCAGTAGGGCCGCAGATACCCCTCTTCGAACACATGCACGGTCAGACCGCGCGCCTTGGCCTCGGCCACGGCTTTGGCGTGGATCGGTCGGGTGTCGCCATAAAGCACAAGATCGGTGATCTGGTGCTGGTCGATCAACCGGGCGCAGGTCGCGGGCCACTGGTCCTGCGGGGCGTCAAAGGCGATGTAGCCCGGGCCGGGCCAGAACGCCCGGTCGCCCAGGTTGAAGCCGACGCGCCAGACCTCGGCCCCGGCCGCCCGCAGCATCCGGCCCAGGCGGTGAAACCAGGGGCCGTGCGGGCCTTGCAGGAACAGGAAACGGCGGTCGGGGGTCACGGGGGATGCTCGTCAGGTCAGGCGATGTCTGACAGACAACTACAGCAGAATTCGTCAGAAAGCATGAATAGATCATGGCGCCAGCCGGGGCAGGCTTGCAAGGGCGGGACGGCGGGGCTACCTCCTTTGGGCAAGCTTGCAGGAGACCGTCATGTTCACCGGAATTGTCACCGATATCGGCAGGATCGTCGAAACCAGGGTCACCGGCGACCTGCGCGCGCGGATTGCGACGAAGTATGACGTCGCAGGGATCGACATCGGCGCGTCGATTGCCTGCGACGGGGTGTGCCTGACCGTGGTGGCCCTGGGGCCAGAGGGCTGGTTCGACGTCGAGATCAGTGGCGAGACGGTGTCGAAAACCAACCTTGGCGGCTGGGTTTCGGGCAAGCGGGTGAATCTGGAACGCGCGTTGAAGGTGGGGGATGAATTGGGCGGGCACATCGTGTCCGGCCATGTCGATGGGCTGGCCGAGGTGGTCGAAGTGCGACCCGAGGGCGGGTCGGTCCGGGTGACGTTTCGCGCGCCCGAGGCCTTGGCCCGGTTCATCGCGCCCAAGGGATCGGTCGCGCTGAACGGGACCTCGCTGACCGTGAACGAGGTCGCCGGGTCGGAGTTCGGGGTAAACTTCATCCCGCACACGCAAAGTGCGACGACCTGGGGCGAGGTGGCGGTGGGGGACAAGGTGAATCTCGAGGTCGACACGATGGCCCGCTATGTGGCGCGGCTGCGGGAGTATGACTGAGCGCACGCCTATGGCAGGCCTTGGGGGCTTTGCGCCCCCAAACCCCCGCAGGATATTTGCGCCAGTATGAATGACAATTTTAGTCGAATTGTTCGGAGTTTCTGATGGGCGAGATCGGGCACAATGGCGGGCCGTCGCTGGAGGCCGGGGCAAGCTGGCGGCGGCATTGCTGGACCTCGGCGCGCGCGGCGCTTTTGCCGACCCTGCCGATCGAAGTGGTGCGGCTGCGGGTGAAGCGGGCCAAGGCGCTGGGGTTGGATTACAAGACCTACGCCGGGGTGCGGGCGGCCACCGGGCATGACGTGGTGGCGTTTCTGTTTTCGTCCAATGCCTTGCGGGTGTCTTTGGTGCGGCCCGCGATGCCGGAGGCGCGGGCGGCAAAGCTGGCCGAGGTCACTTGCGGGCGGCTGGCGCTGGTGGTGGCTCCGCTGACGCCGGGGATGGTAGAGGCGGCCAATCCGGTGCTGGATGGGGTTTCCCCCGCGCCCTATGCGCTGGCGGGGTTTGGCGAGATGCGCGACCGGCTGCGCGCGGCCTTGGGCAAGGTGCCCTCGGACCAGGTGATCCTGGTGGGTGATCTGGGGCTGGAGCGTGACTGGTGCGCGGCGGGGCGGCTGGCCGGGTATCTGCCGGCGGAGCGGTATTTCGGGTGAGGGCGCGCTACCGCTTTCGTCTGGCGACGGCCGCCGATCTTGATCTTCTGGACCTGTGGCTGCGCCAGCCGCAGGTGCGCGAATGGTGGGGCGAACCGGAGGCCTTTGCGGCCGAGGATCTTGCCGACCCTCGCGTCACCGTGATGATCGTGGAAGGCGACGGCAGGCCCTTCGCCTACATGCAGGACTATGACGTGCATGGCTGGAAGGGGCATCATTTCGGCTATCTGCCCAAGGGCTCACGCGGGATCGACCAGTTCATTGGTGAGCCTGATATGATCGGGCTGGGGCATGGGACGGCTTTTATCGCCCAGCGGATGCGAGAGCTTTTTGCGGCCGGGGCGCCGGTGATCGGCACCGATCCGCATCCAAGGAACGCCCGCGCGATTGCGGTGTATCAGAAGGTCGGGTTCCGGATCGTGGGGCCAGAGGAGGAGACCGAATGGGGGCGGGTGGTCCGGATGGAGGCGGGACGCCCGTAAGCGCAAACGAAAACGGCGGCCCGGAAGGACCGCCGTTCTGTACTCTTCGGCAGGCAGATCAGGCTGCGACGCGACCCACGAGGACCGAGTCGACCTGCTTGGCCGCACCCGCCTCATCCACGCCCGACACAGCCGCGACTTCGCGCGTCAGGCGTTCCAGGGCGGCCTCGTAAAGCTGACGCTCGGAATAGGACTGTTCGCGCTGGTCGTCGGCGCGGTGGAGGTCGCGGACCACTTCGGCAATCGACAACAGGTCGCCCGAGTTGATCTTCTGTTCGTATTCCTGGGCGCGGCGCGACCACATCGCGCGCTTGACCTTGGCCTTGCCCTTCAGCGTGTCCAGCGCCTTGGTCACCACATCGGGGGCCGACAGGGCACGCATGCCGATGTCCAGCGCCTTGTGCGTGGGCACGCGCAGGGTCATCTTGTCCTTTTCGAACGAGATGACGAAAAGCTCCAGCTGGATGCCCGCGATCTGCTGCTCTTCGATGGAGATGATCTTGCCGACGCCATGCGCCGGATAGACCACGAAATCGTTCGGGCGGAACTCAGGCTTCTTCGATTTAGTCATTCACATTCCCCAGATCGGAGACCCGTTCCGCAACAAAATCCGCCCACCCGGGCACCCCAGCCCTGGTGTGTGGAGTCGATCTGTCGCAAAAATATCAGGCCCAGGCGAGGTGCGCTAAGCCGTGAAGCGGGCTTCCATGCTTGTTTGTAAACAAACCATAACACAAAACGCCGCTGATTCCAACTGCCGCAGAACCGGGCATTTGGCCGTCAACGTATTGAACTGGAACGAATTTTCCAGATGTAACTGATTCGTGCCCTTGTTAAGGACCGAATCGGGCGCGGTCAGCCCCCGGTGCCCGGCGCTTCGGAAAAGTACTTGTCGCGCTTGCCCTTTTCGCCGTCTCGGTCTTCGTAGCCGGGCAGCGGGTCCTTCTTGGTCACGATCACCGGCCACATCACCGCATACTTGCGGTTGAAGGTCACCCATTCGTCCATGTCCGGTTCGGTGTCCGGGCGGATCGCATCGGCGGGGCATTCGGGTTCGCAGACGCCGCAGTCGATGCATTCATCCGGGTGGATGACCAGCATGTTCTCGCCTTCGTAGAAGCAATCGACGGGGCAAACCTCGACGCAGTCGGTGTATTTGCAGGCGATGCAGTTGTCGATGACGACATAGGTCATGGGCGGGCCCCGGAAGCGGATCGTTTGGGTCTAGCTAGAGCAGGCAGCGGGATCATTCAAGCGGGGTCCGACAGATCGACGGCGTCCGCAGCATCGGGACGCGGGTCAAGATCAAGGTACAGCGCCTGCGCCTCGGTCGCGGGGCCGCGCCGCAGCCCAAGCGCCAGGATGCGGACCAGACGGATGCGCGCGCCTTGCGGAAAGGTCAGGGTGTCGCCCGGTGTCACGTCACGCCCCGGACGGCTGACGCGGGTCCCGTTCACGCGGACGGACCCCGCTTCGATCAGTTCGGCGGCCAGCCCGCGCGATTTGAAGAACCGCGCCTGCCAGAGCCATTTGTCCAGCCGCAGCCGTGCTGCAGCGGTCGGATCAGGTTTGCCCGAAGGCCCCGCCAATCAGACTTTGCCCTTCAGCGCCAGCAGGGCGGCGAAGGGGTTGTCCGGGTCAATGGGCTTTTCGGCGCGCGGCGGGCGGGCTTCGTAGATCGGCTTCTTGTCGTCACGCTGCGGCTTTCCGCCCTTGTAGTCGCCCTTGGGACGCTGGCCATCCTTTGGCCGGTCGCCGCGCGGGCGATCCCCGTGGGGTCGGTCGCCCTTGGGTCGGTCGCCTTTGGGCCGGTCGCCCTGAGGACGGTCGCCCTGAGTTCGATCCCCCTGCGGACGATCCCCCTGAGGGCGGTCGCCACGCGGAGCGCGGGCTTCGCCTTCCTTGCGCTCGGGCCGCTGGAAGCGGGGCTTCGGGGCCCAGGTAAAGGTGTAGAACGACTCCATCTCCGGGGCCGCAGCCTCGGCCTCGGGTTCCGGCTCGACGACGGGGGCCAGGATCGACACTTCCTCGGGGATCGGCTGACCGGCCGCAATCGCTGCCGCCGCTTCTTCCGAGATTTCCGGGGCTTTCGGGGTCTCGGCCTTGACCTTGGGGCGTTCGGCCTTTTCGCCCTTGTACCCCAGCCCACCCATCAGGTCAGAGAACTGGTCCAGCGTCATCCCGGTGATCGACAGCATGTCGGGCGTGGCTTCAAACCCCGCACGGCTGTCCTTCTGGCGCAGGATGTCGGCCAGGCGTTCCAGCATGTCGATGCGGATCGCGCGGGTGCCTGCGGGGTGGTAGCCCGCCAGCGTGTAGTGCTGCTTTGGCACCTCGGCCACGTTCGGGATCGTCACCAGCCCGGGAGGCGGCGATTCGGGGAACTCTTGCAGCCCGTTCCACAAGGACCACAGCACCAGCCGCAGACGCGTCGGCGCGGGCTTCAGCAGGGCGGGCAGGAAGATGGTGAACTGACCGAAGCGGACGCCATGCTTGCGCAGGGCCCCACGGGCGTCCTGATCCAGTTCCTTGACCTCGGCGGCGACGGCGTCACGCGGCAGGACGCCCATTGCTTCGGACAGACGGAAGGCGAAACCGCGGGCAAGGCCGGTCAGAGCCTCGTCCCGGCCCATCGCCAGCAGGGGGTCGAACTGGGCGGCAACCTTGCGGTCGATGAAATGCTGCAACCGGCGGCGGACCTTTTCCACCACTTCGGGACCGGCTTCTTCGTCGACAAAGGCTTCGACAGCGGGTTTGGCGGGTTCGGCCCCCTTCACCAGCTTGCCCACCGCGTTGGTGCCCCACATGAGGCCGCCCTGTTCGGTGAAGTCCAGCTCGGTGTCCGGCGCGTTGTAAAAGCGGTCGGCGCGCAAGTGGAATTCCGGCTTCAGCGCCTGAAGCGCAGCCTGGGCCAGCGTCTTCGCCGCATCGGGGGTCGCACTGGCGTCCTGCTTGAAGCGGAAGCCCTCCAGCTTTCCGGCGAATTCGCCTTCGACCGTCACTTCGCCCTTGTCGTTCACTTCGGCCACGAGAGCCTCCTTCTGCTTCAACCGGCGGAGGAGAACCGAGGTCCGCCGGTCGACAAATCGTTGCGTCAGCGCCGCATGCAGCGCATCCGACAGGCGGTCTTCTACAGCGCGCGTTTCCTCGCGCCAATGGGTTTCGTCTTCGACCCAGTTTTTCCGCTGAGTGACGTAGGTCCAGGTGCGGATATAGGCCAACCTGCGCGACAAGGTGTCGATGTCGCCTTCGGTCTTGTCGATCCGCTTGATCGCGGTCGCCAGCCAGTCCGAGGGGATCCGCCCGCCGCCAAGGCCGCGACCGACAAGGAACTCGAAAATCCGGGTCAGCAGCGTCGTGTGCTCCGGCCCGGAGGAGGAGCGGAAGTCGGGGATGCGGCAGACATCCCACAGAAGCTGCACCCGCTTTGGTTCGGTCAACCGATCCTGCACTTCGGGCAGGGCGGAGAGGGCCTTCAGCGCCAGCACGTCGTCGGCATCGCGCGCGCGGGTGAGCCAGTCGTTGAAGGTGGGGGCCTCAAGGCTGCGGATCAGGCGGTCCGCTGATCCGAAATCCATCGAGTCGTTGCGCCAGTGCAGCTTTTTCACCGGGGCGAAGCGGTGGCTTTCGATGGCCTCGACCACGTCCTCGTCGAAGGGGCGTGCTTCGCCGGTGACGCCGAAGGTCCCGTCCTCGGTATGCCGCCCGGCGCGGCCCGCGATCTGGGCCAGCTCTTGCGGGTAAAGCGCCCGCATCCGCCGCCCGTCGAACTTGGCCGTGGCCGAAAATGCCACATGCTTGATGTCAAGGTTCAGGCCCATGCCGATGGCGTCGGTCGCGACCAGGTAATCCACGTCGCCGTTCTGATACAGTGCCACCTGAGCATTGCGCGTCCGGGGCGACAGGGCCCCCATCACAACCGCGCAGCCGCCCTTCTGCCGCCGGATCAGTTCCGCGATGGCATAGACGTTCTCCACCGAAAACCCGACCATGGCGGATCGTTCCGGCATCCGGCTGATCTTTTTTGACCCCGAATAGGTCAGCGTCGAAAGCCGGTCACGCTTGAGGAAGGTCACATGCGGCACCAGCCCCGCGATGGCCCCGCGCATGGTGTCGGAGCCCAGGAACAGCGTCTCGATCAGTCCCCGCGCGCGCAGCAGGCGGTCGGTGAACACATGTCCCCGGTCGGCATCGGCGCAAAGCTGGATCTCGTCCACCGCGACAAAATCCGCACCGATCTCCAGGGGCATCGCTTCGGTGGTGCAGACCCAGTACTGGGTGCGGTCCGGGACGATCCGTTCCTCGCCTGTCACCAGCGCCACGACGGACGGGCCGACCTTGGCGACGATCCGGTCATATACCTCGCGCGCCAAAAGCCGCAGCGGCAGGCCGATGACGCCGGTGCGGTGCGACAACATGCGGTCGATCGCATAATGGGTCTTGCCGGTGTTCGTCGGCCCAAGGACCGCCGTCACCCGCCGCTGGGCGTCCATGGCTTAAAGCTCCTGACCCTGCTCTAGGGTCTCAAGCCGTGTAACGGCTTCATCCACACCTTCAAGATGCGGATGGATGGCCAGGGCGGCCTTGTAGGCCTCCAGCGCCTTTTCCGGCCTGCCGCTTTCTTCCAGAATCATCGCAAGGCCGGTCAGCGCCCCGAAATGCCGAGGGTTCAAGGTCAGCACATGGCCGATGTCAGCCATCGACGGCCCGAACTCTCCGGCCGTGAAATAGGCGGTGGCCCGGGCGTTCCAGCCTTCGGCAAAGCCGGGATCATGGTCGATGATCGCGGTGAAATGCTCGATCGCCAGCGCGTTGTCGCCCAGTTCCATCGCGTCGCGGCCCCGGACCAGCAACAGGTCCAGCGCCGGAGAGCCGGATTTCGACCATTCGATCCAGATTTCCGTCTCGATCCGGCTGGCTTCCTCGGCCCCGGCGGATTTCAGCCGCGCGAACAGATCGTCCAGCTTGGCGGTATCCTCGGCCAGCGCCATGGCGCAAGTCAGGAAAAGCGGCACAAGTGCCGCAACGATACGATTGAGAAACGGGACCCGGACACTCATAACGTGAAGGTAACCGATCCGTGCCAGATTGCCAGTCCCGCCCGGGTCACGAAGGAGAGACTTGATGAGCACTATGATTGATGCAGCCGTCCAGGCGCTGTCGGCCAAACTGTCGGGCGGCTTTGACGGCGTGGCGAAATTCGTGATCGAAGGCGAAGGCGCGATCATGCTGGACGCGACCGGCGTGCGCGCCGGCGATGAAGAGGCGGACGTCACCCTGACCGCAGACGCGGACGTGTTCCGCGCGATCCTGGACGGCCAGATGAACGCGACGATGGCCTTCATGACCGGCAAGCTGAAGGTGGACGGGTCCATGGGCCAGGCGATGAAACTGGGCGCGGTGCTGGGGTGACACCGGCGCCGTTTCATGCCGCGCTGGCCGATGGCCCGCCGGGCGCGGTTGCGGTCTGGGTGCAATCGGGTGCTGCACGCATCCGGCTGGCCTGGTGGAAGGCGGGATCGAAAGGGACCGTCCTTCTGTTGCCCGGCCGGACGGAGTGCATCGAGAAATATGGCCGCGCCGCTGCGGACCTGACAGCGCGCGGCTATTCGGTGATCACCATCGACTGGCGCGGACAGGGGCTGGCCGACCGGTCGTTGCCCGACCGGCTGATGGGCCATGTCGGTGACTTTGCCGAATACCAGCAGGATCTTGACGCCCTGGTGGCCGAGGCGCGGCGGGCGGACCTGCCCGAACCTTTCCACATGATCGCCCATTCGATGGGCGGCTGCATCGGGCTGCGCGGCCTGATGCGCGGGGTGCCGGTGCGCTCGGCGGTATTTTCGGCCCCGATGTTCGGGATTTCCATGGCGGCCTGGCTGCGCCCGGTGGCGGTGCTGGTGGGCGCGCTGTCCGCTCCGCTGGGGCTTGGCGCGCGCTATGCGCCGACGACAGGGCCGCAAAGCTATCTGCAGCAGGTGCCTTTTCATGGCAACGTGCTGACCTCTGACCGCGAAATGTGGGACTACATGCTGGGCCAGGTCCGCGAGGTGCCAGAGCTTGCGCTGGGTGGTCCGTCGATCGCCTGGCTGCACGCCGCGATGCAGGAATGTGCGGCCCTGTCCGTGCAGCCTGCGCCGGACCTGCCCGCGATCTGTGCGCTGGGGACGGCGGAAAAGGTGGTGGACGTCGCGCCGATCCATCTGCGGATGGCGGGCTGGGCGAAAGGCCAGCTGGACCTTTATCCCGGGGCCGAGCACGAGATCATGATGGAAGGCCCTGCCGTCCGGGCCCGCTTCTTCGACCGCGCCGTGGCCCTGTTCGACGCCAATCGCTAGGCAAGGTGGGCGAATCGCCCACCCTACGCCTGCGCCAGGTCGCCCAGGGTCAGCGCAGGGTGGGGTCAGCGTAGGGTGGGGTCCGCGTAGGGTGGGCGATTCGCCCACCGTCCCTTGGCTCCGCCCACCGTCCCTTGCCCTGGCGTCACTCCGTCACTTGCAGGTCGTGCAGGTGGTCAGGCTGTTCATCCGGTCCGTGACGAATTCCATCTGTCGTCCGTCCGGGCCGGCCAGCACCAGATTGCGTGTGCCAAGCGTCCTGTCCGCGGTCAACGTGGCTTCGGTCATGCCCCCCAGCGCATCGAAGAACGCCTGTTCCTCGGCCAGCCGGTCGCAGGCCATCCGCGTTGCGCGAATGCCTTTCAGCGCAAGCTTGGGCAATTCCGCCGCGTTCTGCACCGACCAGCTGTTGCACGGGGCCTTGCCGCCCAGGCGTCCGTCCTCTTCTATCCGCAGCGTGGCGCTGACGGACATGTCCAGCACCTGCCCGTCGATGGCCAGAAGCTGCCAGTCGGTTCCGGTCAGCTCCTGGGCAAGGGACAGGGACGGGATCAGGCCCGTCAGGATCTGGAAGCCCAGGATCAGGGCAAGGCGACGCATGGGCAGCACTCCGCTGGGCAGGCAGGTCCTTTCCCTGACGTTTCAGAACGCCTCGGGCTTGGCCTCGCGCGCCATGTGGTCCAGGACGGCGTTGACGAACTTTGGCTCTTTCCCGTCGGGAAAGAAAGCCTTGGCGACATCGACATATTCGGTGATCGCCACCTTCGGTGGGGTGACCATGTCCACGATCTCGGCGCCCGCCGCGCGGAACAGCGCGCGCAGCACCGGGTCGATCCGGTCGATCGGCCAGGCCGCCACCAGCGCCCGGTCGGTCAGCTGGTCGATCTTGGCCTGCCAGTTCACCGCAGCCCCCACGACCGCGCGGAAGTGGTTGGCATCGCCCTCGGCAAACTCGCCCTCGTCATAGACAGCGCCAAAGCGGTGCGTCTCGAATTCCTGGGTCACCGCCTCGACCGTCTGGCCAGAGACCTCCATCTGAAACAGGGCCTGCACGGCATAGAGCCGGGCGGCGGATTTCATCTGGCGCTTGTCAACTTTCATGCCCGGAAACCGATCCCCTTGGATTTCCCGGCCCATTTGCGCGAAAGCGCCACAAGGTGCAAGGCCGCCGCTGCGGCACCCCCGCCCTTGTTCTGCCCCGCAGGGTCGGCCCGCACTTCGGCCTGAGCCCGGTTTTCCACTGTCAGGATGCCGTTGCCGATGTAGGCCCCCTGCAAGCCCAGAAGGCTGATCGCCCGCGAGCTGTCATTGCAGACCGTGTCGTAATGCGTCGTCTCGCCCCGGATCACGCAGCCAAGCGCCACATAGCCGTCATACTCCGCCAGCCGTTCCGCCATGGCGATGGCCGAGGGAACCTCCAACGCGCCGGGGACTTCGATCACCTCGACCTCGGCCCCGCAAGCCGTGCCCACCGCGCGGGCTCCGGCCACCAGGTTGTCGGCGATGTCCTTGTAATAGGGCGCGACCACGACCAGCAGCTTCACCGGCTTGTCGAAGCTGGGCAAAGGCAGCGTGTAATGGGTTTCCGAAGCGGCCATGATCTACTCTCCCAGCGCCCGGGTGCCGGCGATGGTCAGCTCATAGCCTTCCAGCCCCACCAGCCGCGGAGCGGCCGAGTTGGTCACCAGCGTGATCGTCGTCAGTCCCAGCGCCGACAGGATCTGCGCGCCAAGCCCGTATTGCCGCAGTGTCTGGGGCGAGTGTTCGCCATCCTCGACCATCTTCATCGTCGTGTCGCGCAAAAGGACCACGACGCCGCGCCCTTCGGCCGCGATGATCCGCATTGCGGCGGGCAGGTCGCCGCCGTTGCCTAGCCCCAGCACATCCTCCAGCGGGTTCAGCGCATGGACGCGGACCAGCACCGGCTCGGACGTGGTCAGGTCGCCCTTGGTCAGCACCACATGGTCCGCGCCTTGCAGATCATCGGTAAACACCCGCATCAGCCAGTCGCCGCCATGAAGCGAGCTGACCGACTTGACCGAGCGTTCCTTGACCAGGTTGTCATGCTTGCGCCGGTAGGCGATCAGGTCGGAAATCGTGCCGATCTTGATGTTGTGCTTCTGGCCGAACTTGATCAGGTCGGGCAGCCGGGCCATCGTGCCGTCGTCGTTCATCACTTCGCAGATCACGCCCGACGGGTTCAGGCCCGCCAGCCGCGACACGTCCACCGCCGCCTCGGTATGGCCTGCGCGGACCAGCACGCCGCCATCCCGCGCCCGCAAGGGGAAGATGTGGCCGGGGCTGGCAATATCCGCCGCGCCCTTGGTCGGGTCCGTGGCCACCGCTACCGTCCGCGCCCGGTCGGCAGCCGAGATCCCGGTCGAAATCCCCTCGACCGCCTCGATCGACAGGGTGAAGGCGCTGGAATGGCGGCTGGAATTCTTCCGCTCCATCAGTTGCAGGCCCAACTGATCCACTCGCTCTGACGTCAGCGCCAGGCAGATCAGCCCGCGGCCATGCGTCGCCATGAAGGTGATCGCGTTCGGCGTGCACATCTGCGCCGGGATCACCAGATCGCCCTCGTTCTCGCGGTCCTCGTGATCCACCAGAATGAACATCCGCCCGTTGCGGGCGTCTTCGATGATCTCTTCCGTCGAAGAAATGGCGTCGGTGTATTCGGACATGGGGTGCATCCCTGCAGACTCTCAGCCGCCGATCTACCGCGAGTGCCCGCCAAAGGCCAGAGCCGCAGCGGTGCGGCCGTGCACGCCTACCCTGCGGCGGCGGCCAACGCGGTCAGGCAGCCGACCTCGACCAGTTGCTGCAGCGCCCCCAGGATGTCGCCGGTCTGGCCGCCGATCTTGCGCAAGGCGACCACGGACAGGACAACCATGATCCCGGCGGCCACGACCAGGGGGCCCAGGGCGGACCAGCCCAGCACGGCCAGCGCCAGCCCGGTGGCCAGCCCCAGCGCCACGACGGCCACGCCGGGTGCCGGGCGGCCCGTCGCATGGCTAAGCCCCGACCCGCGCGCATTGGGCAGAAGCGCCATCACCAGCGCCATCGGCGCGCGGCTGATGGCCCCGGTTGCGACCAGTGCCGCCCAATGGTCGCCATAGACCAGAAGCGCCGTCAGCGCCGACCAGCGCGCCAGCGTGACCAGCACCAGCGCCAGCACGCCGTAACTGCCGACCCGTGAATCCTTCATGATCTCCAGCCGCCGGTCGCGGGTCCAGCCGCCGAAAAGCCCGTCCGCCGTGTCCGACAGCCCGTCCTCGTGCAGCCCCCCGGTCAGCATCGCGCCAAGCGCCAGCACCAGCACCGACGTCACCCCGGGCGTCACCCCCAGCCACAAGGCCCCCGAGGCCAGCGCCGCCCCGCATGCGCCCAGCACCGCGCCGACCAGCGGCCAGGCCCAGGCCGACCCCGCGCCGGTGCCTCGATGGTTCGGCAGCGGCAACCGGGTCAGCAGCGCAAAGGCCGACAAAAGGTCGCCCGGCAAACGCAGGGCAATGTCGCGGAATGGGGGCAAAGCGGCTTATCCCGGCTGGCGTTCGTACAGGCTCTGGGGTAGCCCCAGACGCGATAAGGTGCAATCCGGGAAGAAGATCATGCCGTTCCAGACCTTTGCCGATGTCCATGCGATGCTGGCCAAGCTTCCTGTCCCCGACCAGGCCGCGATTGCCGGGGCCGAGGCGCGGAACGGCCAGCTGACCAAGCCCCCGGGCGCGCTGGGGCGACTGGAAAAGCTGGCGATCTGGATGGGCGGCTGGCAGGGCACTGACAAGCCCACCGCCGCGAAACCGCAGATTGTGATTTTTGCGGGAAATCATGGGGTTACGGCCAAGGGCGTTTCGGCCTTTCCGGCGGAAGTCACCGCGCAGATGGTGGCAAACTTTGCCCATGGCGGGGCGGCGATCAACCAGCTTGCCCGCACGTTCGGGGCCAAGCTGGACGTTCACGCGCTTGACCTTGACACGCCCACCGCCGATTTCACCGAAGAACCGGCGATGACCGAGGCCGAGGTGATCGACGCCCTGCGCAAGGGCTATGAGGCGGTCAATCTGGAAGCGGACCTGTTCGTCGCGGGCGAAATGGGGATCGGCAACACGACTGCCGCCGCCGCCATCGCGACCGCGCTTTACGGCGGGGTCGGCTGGGCCGGGCGCGGCACCGGCGTGGACGACGCGGGCCTGCGCCGGAAAGAGGCGGCGGTTGCGGCCGGGCTGGAACGGCACAAGGCGCTGATGTCCGACCCGTTGCAGGTCCTGCGCTGCCTTGGCGGGCGCGAGATTGCCGCGATGACCGGCGCGATCCTGGGCGCGCGGATGGGTCGCGTGCCGGTGATCCTGGACGGCTTCATCGCCTGCGCTGCCGCCGCCGTGCTGGAGAAAGCTGCTCCGGGGGCGTTGGACCATTGCATTGCAGGGCACCAAAGCGCCGAAGGGGCGCATGCCCGGCTGCTGGAAAAGCTGGGGAAAGAGCCGCTTCTGTCGCTGGGCCTGCGGCTTGGCGAAGGCTCGGGCGCGGCGCTGGCGATCGGTGTGGTGCAAGGCGCGGTGGCCTGCCATTCCGGGATGCTGACCTTCGCCGAAGCCGGGGTCGCGGCGGGCGGTTAGGGGCATCCAGATCAGTTAACCGATCCTGAACGCCCGCAGGCAAGTCATTGAAATCAAAGAAAAGGCTTGGGATGTCCACTGTGGACAGCCATGCAGCCCTCAGGCCTTTGGCATCTTCAGCGACAACAGCTTGCCGCCCTTTTGATACCGCACCTCGGTCTCGGTGATGGCCTTCACCGTGCCGCCGTCGATCTTGTCGCCGACCTTGACCTTCTTGTAGCGCCCGTTCGACTGCCGGACCAGGGCGTAGCGGCGCGAGTCGGTGCCGTAGGTCCCGATCAGGTTGATCTTCGACAGGTTGATCGCGTTGGCATAGGTCGCCTGTTTCGCGACGCTGGCCTTGGTCGGGATCTTCGGCGCAGCCGAGGCGGTGTCCGGCTCGTCGATCTCGTCCTGCTCTTCCGGCTTCAGCTCGGGGGCCGGGGCGGCAGCAGCGGCGGCGACCAGTTCCGGCTCGGGATCGGGTTCGCGGACGGCGGCGGCGACGGCGGCCTCGACCGCGCGGGACAGGTCGGCAGGGCGCGCAGCAGGCCGCATCGAGATCGCGACGACCGACGGGTTGGCAGCCTCCAGCGCGGCGGCGGCGGCAAGGTCCGCCTCGGCCTGCGCCGCAAGGGACGCGCCCTGCGCCCCAAGGTCCACCGGCTCGGACGGCCGCGAGGCGGAAGCGGCGGCCAGCACGCTTTCAGGTCGGGGCAGGGGACGCACCCCGGCAAAGGCGCTGTCGGTGGCCTCGGTCACCAGACCGGCATCATCCTCGGCCGTGCCGCTCAGCCCTTCGGGGCGCAGGCGGGGGCGGAATTCGGACAGGGCCGGGTCGGACACGGTCGGGATTGTCTCGGGCGCGGTTGCCGGATCGGCGGTCACCAGCGACGCATCGGCGGGCGTCCCATCCGGCGCGGTTTCGGGTAGGGTCGCCACGGCCGCAAGCGCCGCCGCTGCGGCCGCGTCGCTGCGCGCGGGCGGGATCAGGGGCGGTTTGCCCGCAACCAGAAGCACGCCGTCCGGGCTGACGATCCCGTCGGGCGTCGGCTGCAGCAGACCGTTGGCGTCGAACTTGTAGACCGTGCCAAAGGCCGGGGGCGGCATGGGAGGGGCCGGGGCTGCGTCTGCGGTGTCGATGGGCGCGGGCAGGGCCAGCGCGTCAAGCGCCGGAGGCGGGGCGTCCATCGCGGACAGAAAGATTTCGTCCTGATCCTCGACCGGGGCCTGGCCTGCGGTGACATCGGTCGCCATGGCGGTTTCCGGGGCCGGTTCGGCCACGGCTTCTACGGCGGCTTCGGGAACCACTTCGGCGACGGGTTCCGCCACAGGCTCGACCGCCGCCGTTTCGGCCACCGGATCCGGCAGCGGCTCGGTCGCCAGCGCGCCCGCGTCGCCTGCGGCCAGCGCTTCGCCTTCAGCCTCTGGCAACGGCTCGGTCAGACCCTCGGGGTCCTGCATGTCGGCAAGCATTTCGTCTTCTACATCCGGCGTGACCGTCAGGTCGGGCGAAACCGTTGCGACATCGGTGGCCCGGTCCGCCCCGGTTCCGTCCGAGTTGCGCGACAGATACAGCGACGACCAGGCCGCCAGCACGGCAAGGAACAAGAGCAGCATCCCGACCAGCACGGCAAAGACGATCCCGGTCCGGTTGCGCGGCGGGGCGGCTGTGCCGAAGGTTCCACCGGGACGGGCGGGGGATTTGACCGTGGTCGGCCCAGGAGCCGCCGGGCGCGGCACGTCGCCCCCAAGCTTGGCCTTCGGTTTCAGCCGGGTGCCCGGAATTGACGGTGCGGTCACCAGACCCTGAAAGCCCTTGCCAGCCGCAGGTTTGGCCGTCGGTGCCGCCCCCAGCCGGTTGGCCGGCGTGGGCGGGGTCGCGGGCGACGCCTCGCCCAGACGTGGGGCAGGTGCAGATGCGGCAGCGGCAGCCGACCGGCGGCTGGCAAAGGCAGCCAGCGCAACGGACGGCGGAGCCGGGGGAATGTCGTCGTCCAGATCATCGACGATCGCCCGGCGCGCTGCCGAACCATCATCGGCATCGGCAAAGGCCGTGCTGTCGGTGACATGGGCGAAGGGGGCTTCTTCGACCTCGTCCACCACGGGGGCGTCGGGGGGGGCGGCAGGCGGAGCGGCGGGCGGGGCGGCGGGCGGGGCCGCAGGTGCGGCGGCGGACGCGGCTTCGACCGGGCTGTCGGCAGCCCCTACGGACGCGATGTCGGTCTTGGCGGCAGGCTCTGGTGTGGCAGCGGCCAATGGCTTGGCGGCAAGGTCGGGGTCCGGGACAGAAGAAGGTGTCAGCCCCCCGCCGGGCAGGGAATCGGCGACTTCGTCCAGTTCGGGGGACAGAGGTTCGGAAGCCACCGGTTCGGGGGCCAGATGTTCGGGCGTGACAGGGGCGGGAACGACAGGCTCTGGGTCGGGCAAGTCGGCGTTCAGCGCTTCGGCCAGGCCGGGCAGGGGATCGTCGATGTCGGCCGCTTCCGGCATCACCGGGTCGTCGGTTGCCGCCGCGGCCATCGGCAGGTCGCGCTGCAGGATCGTGACGGCGTCGCGGTCCTTTTCGACGCTCTCGCCCTCGGCAAGGATGGTCGCGGCTGCTTCGGTCGGGCCGAAGAACGGCTCGCCGACGAACTCTCCCTCGGCGGGAATCGCGACGAAGGACACCGGGTTCAGCCGGTGCGCGACGGCAAAACCTTCCGCCTCGGCCAGAGTTTCGCGGGCGACGACGGCAACCTTGACCGTCGCCCCCTTGCCCGACCAGTCGAACACCAGATCGGCCACGTCATAGGGCGTGCGGCCGTCCAGGGCGGCTGCGATCTGGCGGCGCTTTTCGTCGCGGCTGGGGCCGGGTGCCGTCACCTCGGTGTACAGCACCTGGCTGCCGGGCAGGACGATCTTGGTCGCCATCCCCATCGGAGACAGGCCAAGCGCGGTCTTGCGCAGGTAATCCAGCGCTTCGTCCAGGTCGGGGGCATCAAACGCAACCTCGCCGACCGAAAGCCAGCCTTTCGGCGTCCGGTGCAGCAGGGCGACAGCATCGCGGGTCAGATCAAGGGCAAAAGTCGGTTTCATGGCGCGGGTCTAGCACGGATTGGCAAAGCGCGGGAACGTGCCCCGAACGGTTGGCGCATGATTAAAGCAGCTTTTCGCCGAAAGAAAGGAAAACGGCCAAGGAACGACTTGCGGGTCCCGTCACAAGTCTGAAATCTCGCGTCGATTGAAGGAGAACCCTGATGCGTGTCCTGTCCACCCCCGTCCTGTCCGCACTTGTCCTGTCCGCCGCCCTTGCGCTGCCCATGGCTGCCCCCGTTCTGGCCCAGGAGGCCCTGTCCCCGATGATCAACGTGACCGGCACCGGCACGGTCGAAGCCGCGCCCGACATCGCCACGCTGTCCATCGGCGTCACCACCCAGGGGGATACTGCTGCTACGGCACTGGCCGCGAACTCGGCGGCGCTGGAGGCGGTTCTGGCCCGCCTGACCGCCGCTGGGATCGCGCCTTCGGACATGCAGACCTCGAACCTGTCGCTGAACCCGAACTGGACCGGCTATGAAAACAACAATCCGGTGATCTCCAGCTATATCGCGTCGAACCAGCTGACGATCACCATCCGCAAGCTGGACGGGTTGGGAGCGGTGCTGGACGCCTCGGTCGCGGACGGGGCCAACACGCTGAACGGGCTGACCTTTGCCGTGGCCGACCCCAAGCCCCTGCTGGACGAGGCGCGCAAGGAGGCCGTGGCCGATGCCCGCGCCAAGGCCGACCTTCTGGCCACCGCCGCCGGGGTCAAGCTGGGCAAGATCGTGTCGATCACCGAAACCATGGCGGGCGAGGCCCCGGTGCCGATGTACAAGGCGGAACTTTCGGCCGCCCCGGTTCCGGTCGTCGGCGGAGAAGTCGGAATGAGCGCGTCGATCACGATCTTCTACGAGATCGTCGAGTAAGCCACTGACACTCGGCGGAATTCGCAACAGTTCCGCCGTTTTGTCCCTATTTCGCCCAACTTGCCCGGCAGGGTGGCGACAGTCACGAAGGCAAGGGCAGAAACCGAATGGTGCGTGGACCGATCAGCCTGTTGATCGTCGGGGCGTTGTCCCTGGCGGTCCTGGCGCTTGTCGTCGGGGGTCCGAAGGTGTTCGATGGCATCCTGCCCCCCCGGGTGGTCGAGATGCTGGCGACGTTCGGCCAGCCCGGCATGATCGGCGATCAGGCCAAGGGTGACGGCAGCCTGCCCGAACATTATCTGGATGACACCTCCAACGGTCTGGAGGCGTTCGGCCCGATCGCGGCCCGGTCCGACAATCTGCCCGTGTTCATTTCGGATGTGATCTCGGGCTATACCACCCGCGTCGCTTCGGATGTCCCGGCCGAGATCATGACCATCCGCCCGATTCTGGGCTGTCGGCCAACCGCGCCTTTGGACGGAACCATCGTGGGGCATGTCGTGGCCGGGACCAGCGGCATCGACACGGCGCTGGTCACCTACAACGACGCGATCCTTGCCGCAGCCGTGCAGAAATTCGCGGCTTTCTACCGCGAGACCGGCATGGTCGATCCGATCAAGGCCCAGCCGCAAAGCTATCAGGCCTACGACGTTGCGGTGACCGAAACCCGCGCTCCGGTCTATCTGGTGCTGGAGAACAGATGGGACACGCCCCGGATGTGGAACATCCACCTGGCCGAAGGCGCGCGGATCGAACGGGTGGTGATCCTGGGTGGCGGGCAGGCGGGTGTGGCCAACCTGGACCCCGTGGTCCCGGTCGAGGTGATCCTGCAGGACGGGCTTGCCGCCTGCAACATCGCCCCGACCTATCCCTTGAACGATGGGCATCTGTTCTTCCAGTCGATGGAAAACGGCGCGATGTCGTCCGAAGAGGCCGAGGAAAAGCTGGCCAAGATCGATGCCCGCGTCGAGGCCTATGACCAGTGGTTCAGCGACAGCTTCGGCCTTGCGGCGACCGACAGCCGCATCGGCTTTGACAAGGGCACGATTTCGGTCGTGGGGCCGGTCCCGGGCGAGGCCGATCCGAAGGCGGTCTTCGCGCCGATCAAGGGGGCCAAGATCCGCACGACGCAGGACCAGTTCTTCGACATCATCGGTCAGGTGGCCGAGGGCGAAGACTTCGCCGCCCGGGTCAAGGCGATCGCGACCAGTTTTGCCTTTGGCGACCTTGACTACTTGCGGCAAGGAGTGCGGTTCTGATGTTGCGCATTCTTGTCGTGCTGGGCGTTCTACTGATGGCCGTGGGCTTTGGTGCGGCAGGTTGGCAGTATTATCAGGGCCTGACCCCCGGAGAGGCGACCCCGGATGCGGCGACGGTTGCCGAAGACGATCCGGCCGAGCCGCCACCGCAACCCGCCGTGGAACTGCGCCAGACCTGGCTGATCTCGCCCACCGGGGGCCTCATCGCGCAGGACCAGGTCCGCAGCTATCTGGTGCAAAGCCGTTTTGTGCCCGGGCGTCGCGTGTTCCTGACCCGCAGCGTGCGGCTGGCGGACTTGCTGGCCGATGGGGAAAAGCTGCCCGATGCGCCTTATCTGCAAGTGCTGGCCGATATCCGCGCGCCCAAGGCGGCCGAGGGGCTGTGCGCCACGCTGACCTCTGGTCTGGCCGAAGACTGCGCGCTGAAGTCGGCTGTCGCGGTCGAAAACAGCGTTGATCCGGTCGCAGGGACGGCTTTGGTCGCCATCGAACTGGTGTTCCGCGAACGATCCGACGGGTCCGACCTGCCCGATCTTGCGGCGCATGTGCTGCAGTCGGAAAGCGTCAGCACCCAGCTGGAGCCAGGCGCCCCGGGGACCGAATCCGCCGAGGCCGCTCTGGCGACGGCGGTCGATCTGGCCCGGTCGGGCTGCGCAGCCGAACATGTCGGTCAGGCCTGCCGGGTGCAGACCATCATCACCGAATGGCTGCCGGGCCAGCCGACCGGCATTCGCGCCGATATCTCCTGGCTGGACCCGTTGCCCGCAGGCGTCTTTCCCGCGCCGCCGCTGGAGCCCGCTCCGGAAGGCTGAGCTTCCGCAGCGGGCGGCAGGATCAGGCCGTCGCCTTGGCCAGCGCCTGATCCAGATCGGCGATGATGTCGCGCACGTCCTCGATCCCGATGGACACGCGGACCACGTCGGGGGCGGCCCCCGCCTTGACCTGCGCCTCTTCCGACAGCTGCCGGTGCGTGGTCGAGGCCGGATGAATGACCAGCGACCGCGTGTCACCCAGGTTTGCGACGTGGGAGAAAAGCTGAAGGTTGTCGACCAGCTTGACGCAGGCCTCGTACCCGCCCTTGATGCTGAAGGTGAACAGCGCCCCCGGCCCCTTTGGCGTGATCGATTGCGCCAGCTTGTTGTAGGGCGAGGATTTCAGGCCCGGATAGGTGACCTTGCCGATCCGCGGGTCCTGTTCCAGCCATTCGGCGACGATCTGCGCGTTCTCGACATGGCGCTGCATCCGCAGGGACAGGGTCTCGATCCCCATCAGGGTGTAGTGCGCGCCTTGCGGGTTCATCGTCATCCCCAGGTCGCGCAGGCCGATGGCGATGGAATGGAAGGTAAAGGCCATGCCCCCCAGGGTCGGGTGGAAGACAAGGCCGTGGTAGGCAGGTTCAGGCTGGGAGAGCGAGGGGAACTTGTCGTCTTTCGACCAGTCGAATTTCCCCGAGTCGACCACGATGCCGCCAGTCACCGTGCCGTTGCCAGTCAGGTATTTGGTGGCCGAGTGGACGACGAGGGTCGCGCCGTGTTCGATCGGGCGGCAGAGGTAGGGCGACGCGGTGGTGTTGTCGACGATCAGCGGTATGTGGGCCTGGTTCGCGACGCGGGCGATGGCATCCAGATCAGAGAGGGCACCGCCGGGGTTGCAGATCGTTTCGCAGAACAGCGCGCGGGTGTCGGCGTCGATGGCGGCCTCGATGGCCTTGGGGTCGTCGAAATCGACGAACTTGGCCGACCAGCCGAACTTGCGGATCGTGTTGGAAAACTGCTGGATCGTCCCGCCGTACAGCTTGGTCGAGGCGACGATGTTGCGGCCCGGCTGCATGATCGGGAACAGCGCCATGATCTGCGCCGCGTGGCCCGAGGAACAGGCGATCCCGCCCGCCCCGCCTTCCAGCGCCACCACCCGGTTCGCAAGGGCCGAGACCGTGGGGTTGGTCAGGCGGGAATAGATATAGCCGACCTCTTGCAGGTTGAAGAGCTTGGCCGCGTGGTCGGCGTCGCGAAAGACGTAGGCGGTGGTCTGATAGATCGGCACCTGCCGCGCGCCCGTCGCAGGGTCGGGGGCAGTCGCGGCATGGATGCAAAGCGTGTCAAAGCCCAAAGGTCTGTCGGTCATGGTATCCTCCCGGTGTTCGCGCGAAGGGTAAGGGGGATCGCTGCGACTGGCAACTGCGAGCTGTCCACGCTGGACAAGCTGTGCCAACAAAGGAAAATCAATGGCTTGGCCGTGGACGTTCAGAGATTTTTAATCCATGCGCCCTACCGGGAACCCCTGGCCGGGCGTCCGGACCGCCCAGCGGCAGACCCCGGGCATCGCGGTCGGGGCCTGTCGGTCTAGGCCAGCGCTGCCGTCACAAGCTGGCGTGCGGCGGCCCCGGCGGCGCGGGCATAGGCCGGGTCGCGGTGCGTCAGCAGGGCCGAGAACGTCCCTTCCATCAACAGGGCGACGGCGCGGGCCAAAGCGGCGGGATCGGACGCGCCCGCACGGGCGTATTCTACGGCCAGCCAGGACTCGAACTTCTTCTTGTGCGCGGCGCCCACGGCGACGGCGGGATGGCCGGGCATGTTGGCCAGCTCGGCGATGGTGCGCAGAAAGCCGCAGCCCTTCCATTGGGGATGCGCGGCGTTCCGCGCCAACCGGTCGAACAGCGTTGCCGTCTTGTCCGCCGGGGTGCCGGGGGCGGTCTGGAACCAGCGCGCGAAGAGCGCCAGGTTCGGCTGGTCGCGCGCCTGCAGGTAGCCTGCGATCAGATCGTCCTTGCTGCGGAAATGGTAGTACAGGCTGCGCTTGGTCAGCCCCGCCCGTTCGGCGATCTGGTCCACGCTGACCGCGCGAATGCCCTGATCGTAAAACAGCTGGTTCGCCGCATCCAGTATGCGGTCGCGGGTCGATCGGGCATCGGGGGAAACCGTGTCAGGCATGTATACCGTCCAGTGAGTATACAGGATGATCGACCCTGCCTAACCTGCCTGTCAACAGGGCAAGGAGATGCTGCGATGGACGACACAGTGGTGATGGAACGGGTGGGGCCGGTCGCGGTCCTGCGGTTGAACCGACCGGCAAAGCTGAACGCGATCAGCTATGCGATGGCAGACCGGCTGCTGGCCCTGCTGGACCGGGTTGAGGCGGACGCGGGCCTGCATGCGGTGATCATCACCGGGGCCGGGGACCGGGCGTTTTCGGCGGGCGGCGATATCCCCGAGTTTCGGGCCAGCGTTCTGCAGGGTCCGGATCAGGCGCTGCGCGACTTTGTCCGGCGCGGCCAGCGGATGACGCGGCGGCTGGAGGCCTTTCCGAAGCCGGTGATCGCGGCGGTCAACGGGCTGGCCTATGGCGGCGGTTGCGAGATCACCGAGGCGGTGCATTTGGCCGTCGCCTCGGACCGGGCGGTCTTTGCCAAGCCCGAGATCGTGATCGGCATCCCGCCGACCTTTGGCGGCACGCAGCGCCTGCCGCGTCTGGCCGGGCGGAAACGCGCGCTGGAGCTGTTGCTGACCGGCGATCCGTTCAGCCCGGCCAGGGCGCTGGAGCTTGGGCTGATCAACCGCATCGTGCCGCATGATCAACTGATGCCTGCGGCCTTTGACCTTGCGGCGCGCATCCTGCGACACTCGCCACTGGCCACGGCGCGCATTCTGACGGCCGTCACCCGCGGGCTGAACGCGACGATCACCGAAGGGCTGGAGATCGAGGCCGAACAGTTCGGCCGGATGGCGGCGACGCAGGACATCCACGAAGGGCTGGAGGCCTGGATCACCCGCCGGACGCCCCGCTATTCCCGCGTCTAGGCGCGCTCGTCCTTGGGGCTGCCCATGACGACGAAGGTGGTGATCGAGCGGACCTGCGGCAGGATGCCCAGCACGTCGGTATGCCAATGCTTGTAGGCGGCAAGGTCTGCGGTTTCGACCCGCAGAAGGTATTCGACGGTGCCGGTGATGTTGTGGCATTCGCGGACCTGCGGCGCACGGGCGACGGCGCGCTCAAAGCTTTCCTGCGCGGCCTTGGTATGGGCGTTCAGGCCGACGGTGACATAGGCGAGAAAGCCGAAGCCCAGCTTTTCGGGGTCAAGCACCGCGCGGTAGGCCCTGATCACCCCGGCCTTCTCCAGCGCCTGCACGCGGCGCAGGCAGGCCGAGGGCGACAGGCCGACCTTTTCGGCCAGCGCAAGATTGGCCTGTCGCGCGTCCCGCTGCAGCTCGCGCAATATCCGGTGGTCAGTGTCGTCAAGTTCGGTCATTTGTTGCAAGGATATCGGATGAGGCTGCATCTTTGCAATCCCTTGGTGCGGCGGGCAAGGCAGGATGGCGACCATGACGCATGACCTTCTTCTTGCCCTTCTGGGATTTGCCTTCGTCACCTCGGTCACGCCGGGGCCGAACAACATGATGCTTCTGGCCAGTGGCGTGAACTTTGGCCTGCGCCGGACCCTGCCGCACATGCTGGGGATCAGCGTCGGGCATTCGCTGATGGTGTTCGTGCTGGGGCTGGGCGTGGCGGGGGCGATCCAGACCTCGCCCCGGGCCGGAGTGGTGCTGAAGGTGGTTTCGGTCGGCTACATGCTGTGGCTGGCCTGGAAGATCGCCCATGCAGCGGCCCCGGGGGAGGGGCGGACGGGCGGCACGCCGTTCAGCTTTCTGCAGGCGGCGGCGTTCCAGTGGGTGAACCCCAAGGCCTGGGCGATGGCGCTGGGTGCGGTGGCGGCCTATGCGCCTTCGGGGTCGATTGGGGCGGTGGCGCTGGTGGCGGCGATCTTTGCCTGCGTGAACCTGCCGTCGGTCACGCTGTGGGCGGCGGCGGGGCAGGCGATGCGGCGCTGGCTGCAGGTGCCGGGACGGCTGCGCGCCTTCAACTGGACGATGGCGGGCCTGCTGGTGCTGTCGCTGCTGCCCGTCGTGACGATGAAGATCTGACGCAGGCGTAGGGTGGGCAATTCTGCCCACCGGCCCTACCTGACCCAGTAGCCTTCGCGTTTCAGCGTGTTGCGGATCACCTGTTCGCGGTGCGGCAGGGCATCCCGATCAAACAGCGCCCGCGCCTTGCGGCCCTTGTTCTGATAGACCAGCAGCTTCATCGCCTCCCAGTTCCGCAGGGTCGGACGCAGGGTCTTGTCGCGGGCCACCGTTTCCAGCACCTCGACCGCATGGTCGCTTTCGCGGGCATAAAGCAGCGGCAGCGCGCGGTAGTGGCAGCTGGCCGACCCGTCCAGCGCGGCAAGCTCGGTCCCCGGCCGCCCGCCGCCGAAACTGTGGATCACCAGCGGCAGGGTGATCTGGTCCAGCCAGGGGAAAAGCTCTTGGCAGACCAGCTCTTCGGGCGGGTTGTCGCGGACCTGTCTGGCCCAGGACAGAAAGCGGTTGCCGAACCGGTGCGGGCTTTCGTGAAAGAACCATCCGGCGTTGAAATACAGGAACCGCTGCCAGTAGTCGTCGGGCTGACCAAGGTCGAGCGAGCTGTCGAAGTCCAGGTCGAACCGGTCATAGAGCGCCTTCCAGGTCTGGGTCAGGGTCGGGCCGTACAACTCGACCTTGGGCCAGGTGTTTTCGCGCCGCATCGACGCAGAGGGGCGGGCAAAGTCGAACGGGACCTGCGACAGCGGCCCGGTGATCAGCGTGTCGGTGTCCAGAAACAGGAAGGGCGCGTCGGGCAGGGCGGCCAGCGCCTCGATCTTGTTGCCATGCGGGTAGCTTGCCCCGAAGGCGCGCGACTCGAACGGCAGGATCGTGGCCCCCAAGGACTGCAGCACGTCGCGGCTGCGCTGGGTCATGCGCGGGTCGGCGGGCCATTTGTCGCCCGGCTGCGGCTCGGCGATGAACAGGGTGCCCGCAAAGCCGGGGTCGGACTGGCGCAGAGATGCGGCCAGCAGGATCGCCTCATGCTCCAGCCGCCCGGACTGGCCCACGGCAAGGATGTTGAAGGCTTGCGCCGGGTCCGGGGTCATGCTCATCCTGCGTCAGGCGTCCCTTGGGGTCGCCCCCGCTGGTATTTCGCAGTGGTATACGAAATTGAAGATGGAGAGAACAATGCGGATTTCCCTTGTTTCAGCGCTGCTTGCCTTTGCGTCACCGGCATTTGCGCAAGACGCGATCCCGACCGATTTCACCACGCCGGAAGGGGCGGCCTTCATTCACCAGACGATCAAGGATACGGCGCTGTCGTTCCGGCAGGAGGGGGCAGAGGACTTCATCTACTTCACCAACGTGATTGCCTGGCGCTGTGGCGTTGTCACGCTGACCTATGGGCTGAACGCAGAGACGCCCAGCATACCCTTTCCGATGGAGCCGTGCTGGCGTGACCTGCGCGAGCCAAACACGATGAAGATGGAAAACCCGGCCTTTGCCCTTTTTCTGAAAGTGCCGACCGGATCGGTGCAGACCGTGACGCTGCGCTTTCTGTACGAAGACGGCAAGGTCGCCGACTTCGTGGTCGAGCGGGCAAAGAACCTGATCTACTGACGGTCAGACCGGGGTAAAGCGCAGCGACAGGCAGGACATGCCGCCGTCCAGTTTCGCGCATTCGGAATTGCCGATCTCGCGCACGGTGAATCCTGCGGCGGCAATCGCGTCGCGGGTGCGGGGGAAGCCGGCGGGCATCAGGACCAGATCGTTGAAGCGGATCGTGTTGGCGGCGGCCTCCTCGCCCTCGGCCACGTCGATCACCCGGTAGCCATCAAAGCAGCCCGAGGCGGACAGGCGTTTCGTCGACAGCACCGTGTCCAGGTCCAGAAGCGAGCAGTCGGTCTTGAAATGCAGGACACCCGGGGGGGTGTGGACTTCGCGGACGCTGTGGCCCCAGGGGGCGACAAGGCGGGTCAGTTCGGCGATCCCGGCGGCATTGGTGCGGGCCGACCGGCCGACCAGGATTTCGCGTTCGGTGACCAGGATGTCGCCGCCTTCGATGAAGCTGTCCTTGCCGGTGACTTCCACCACTTGCGCATAAAGCGCCCGCAGGTGCGGGGCCATTTCGGCGGCCTCGCCCAGCCGGGAGGGCGCACCGGGGCGCATGACGACGGCGCCTTGCGGCAGGCACAGCGCGGTATCCTCGACAAAGACGCTGTCGGGATAGGCCGCCAGCGAGGGCAGTTCGACGACGGTCGCGCCGGTTTCCTTCAGCGTGGCGACATAGGCTGCGTGATGCGTTTGCATCAGGCCAAGATCGGGGGTGCCGGTGTCGACGGCACGCAGGCCCGCCGTGATGCTGGCCGCCGGGCGGCGGGTGATGGCATGGCTGAAATGCGTGGAAAAGGACATTGGCGACCCCGTTGCTTTTGCCCAAGGGTGTCGCATCCGGCAGGCCCGTGCGCAAGGCCCCCGCAGGCCTTGAATGCGGGCGCTCTCAAGGTTGCGGCTGGCCCTGAAGGGGCTAGGGTGGCGACCGGACGGGCGACAGGTCAGGCGGGGGGACGGCGGGGGATGACAGGCAAGGTCCAGATGCGGACACCGCGCGACCGTGTGCGCCATGCCGTGCTGTTCGAACTGATCGCCCTTGGTCTGGTCGCCCCCCTGGGGGGCCTGGTCTTCGGGATCGAGGTCGCGCAATTCGGCGTGGTCGCGCTGGTCAGCACGACGCTGGCGATGCTGTGGAACTATGCCTACAACCTGGGCTTTGATCATGCGCTGGTCTGGCTGCGGCTGCCGGTCCGGAAGACCCTGGCGCTGCGCATCCTGCATGCGCTCCTGTTCGAGGCAGGGCTTTTGCTGCTTTTGGTGCCGTTCATCGCCTGGTATCTGGCGGTGCCGTTGGGACAGGCGTTTCTGATGGACCTGTCGTTGGCCGGGTTCTACCTGGTCTATGCCTTTGTCTTCAATTGGCTTTACGATCTGGCGGTCCCGCTTCCGGCTGCGGACTGACGGGCGGGACTTCTGACGCTTGCGGTGCTAGACCTGCGGCTGCACCACGGGGGGCACGCGATGACGATCACCAACGACGACGATCTTGACGGGCTGCGGGCCATTGGCCGGATCGTGGCGACCACGTTGCAGGGCATGGCCCGCGCGATGGAGCCGGGCATGACCACGCGCGATCTGGACGGGATCGGCCGCGCGCTGCTGGCGGCGGAGGGCGCGCAGTCGGCGCCAGAGCTGACCTATGACTTTCCCGGCGCGACCTGCATCAGCGTGAACGAGGAAATCGCGCATGGCATTCCAGGTGACCGGGTGCTGGCGGCGGGCGATCTGGTGAACATCGACGTCTCGGCGGTGAAGGACGGGTTCTTTGCCGACACCGGGGCCAGCTTTCCGTTGGGCGGGGTGTCGCCCCGGATCCTGCAGCTGTGCCGGGACGGGCGGCGCGCGATGCAGGTCGGGATAGCCGAGGTCGGGCATGGGCGTCCCCTGTCCGGAATCGGCAATGCCATCGGGCGGTTCGCGGGCAAGCGCGGCTACACGCTGATCCGCAATCTGGCCAGTCATGGCGTCGGGCGGGCATTGCATGAGGCCCCCGAAGAGATCGCGACCTGGCCGAACCGCGACCGGCGGCACATCCACCGCGGGCTGGTGCTGACGGTCGAGCCGTTCCTGTCGCTCGGCGGGCATATGGCCAAGAACGGGCGCGACGACTGGACCCTTTACGCCGAGCCGCGGGCTTTGGCGGTGCAGTACGAGCATACGGTGGTCGCAACCGATCGGGGCGCGATCGTGGTGACCCTGCCGGGCTAAGCTCGCGTCACCCGGCCCAGGGCAGGGTCAGCGCCGGATGAAAGAGCCAGCGCCACCAGGCATGATCCAGGAACTGCCCGGCCAGGATCAGGAACCCCAGCGCCAGGGTCGCCGCCGCCGCGACCAGATACCAGACCAGCGTCAGCAGGCGTGACGGTGCGCGCAGCACAGGCTCTGCCGCCTCGGCGGCGTGGGTGCCGTCCCACAGCCCGGGCTTGCGCCCCGCAGCGCGCGGCGCGACCCTGGCATAGGTCCGGGTCGCCAGCGACCGCAGGACCCAGGTGGCCAGAAAGGCGATCCCGGCCAGGGCCAGCGCGATCTGGCCCCGCAAGGTGGCGACCTGATCCGGGGTGAGGTCCTCGATCCAGGGGGCCCAGTCATTCGACGTGGTGATCAGCCCGCGCGCGGCAAGGAACGGCAGCGCAAAGAGCGCGGACAGCAGGGACAGGGCGGGCACCCGCCAGCCCGACTGCGCGACCACCGACCGCAGGCGGCGCAGCTCGAACGCGGCAGACAGGCGGTCCTCGGCCGCAAGATGGGCCAGGACCAGCGGCAGGGCAGGCAGGATCAGCGCGGCCAGAGCCGCCCCGTACAGAAAGACCGAGGGGCCGACGAAGGCCTGCTCATACCCCTTGTTGAACGAATTCTCCCACCCCGCCCACCAGGCCCCGAGCCACAGCAGCGTGAACGGCAGCGTCCAGGCCAGAAGCGCCACCAGCGCCATCAGCCCGGCGCGGATGTTGGCGGCCAGCCCGCCCAGGGCGCGGGTGAGGCGTCCGGTCTCGCGCCCGGCTGCCTCACGCGGGCCGAAAAGCCAGCCGGGCGGGTCCTCGACTGTGCCAAAGCGGCTGCGGGCCAGGTGGCCCTGGCGGCGGGTCAGCCAGCCAAGCGCGACCAGCGCGGTGACCGGGCCGGTGCAAAGCAGCGTGCCAAGTCCGGCGTTCAGGATCAGCCTGCCCAGGCGGGAAAGGCGACCG
>JAKQLM010000274.1 GCA_029567145.1 Pseudomonadota bacterium | reverse complement strand
TTCTTGGTCACGCTGCGTTCGACCGGACGGCCCGAGCCTTCGGCGACCCGCAGCGTCACGCGGGCCTCCAGCGGACGGAAGGGCTCTTCGATCATCGGCAGATAGACCGGCACAAGGGCGTTGCCGTCCGCATCCGTTTCCGTCGCGTCCAGCGAGGTCATCTGCGCGCTGAACGGCTGGTCGTGGCGGCCAAAGCTGTAGCCCGGCCAAGCCTCCAGCCCCTCGGCGGCACGCAGCAGGACTTCACCCTCGATCGCCAGCCCGGCCCCCGGCGCACCAAACAGATAGCGCGCGGCGACGGTCAGATCGGGTGCCGCCTCGGCCCCCAGGACCAGCGGCTCGTCCCCCATCGTCAGGTCAAAGTCGATGCGTTCCGGCAGGAAATCCTCGACCAGGAAGGTCTGCGCCGCCAGGGCAGGGGCCTCCAGATCGGCGAACATCTCCAGCCGGTAGACGCCACGCGGGGCGCTTCCCGCGATGGGAAGCTGGAACACATGCCCGCCCGCGCCGGAATCCTCGACCAGTTGGCGCGAATATTCCACCCCGTCAGGCCGCGACAGGATCGCGGTCAGCGGCAGGCCTTCGACGGCGGCCTGCTCGGCGTCCCGGGCAAGCGCCGTGACATAGACCGTCTCGCCCGCGCGATATGCGCCCCGGTCGGTGGTCACGAACACATCGACCGGAGGCGCGGCCTCGCGCCCCTCGACCCCGCGGTCGGACAGGTCGAACTCCGGGTCGGTCAGCGACAGGAAGGAAATGTCGGTGTCGCCCTCCTTGACCACCACCATGGCCGGGGCCGACCCGCCCGTGCCGCGCGTCAGGCCCGCGTCGAAGATCGCATAGCCCTGATCATCGGTCGTCGCCGTGCCCAGCACGGTGTTGGAGCGGTTCAGAAGTTCAACCGTCACCCCCGGCTTGGCCCCGGCCGTCCCCAGCGAGCGGACCATGACATGCAGCCCATCCACGCCCGACAGGGTGGTGATCCCAAGATCCGACACGACGAACCACTGCCAGCCCGGCGGCACGACATAGGTGTCCACGCCCGGAACCGCCGCTTTCAGCGCATAGATGCCCGCAGGCATCCCCTCCAGCGCGTCGCCCAGGGGCAGGCGGGTGGTGATGTCCTTGTTGACCTCCTGGCCCACGGTGGCGGTGCCGGACCAGATCTCTTCGCCCACAGTTTCGGTGAAGGTGTATTCAGAATAGACCTGAATCGGCGATCCGAAATAATAGTCCTGGATCGACCGCAGCAGGTTGCGGTCGGTCACGCGGAACAGCGTCAGGTTCAGCTTTTCGGTGTTCACCGTCTCGACCGGCAGGGCGACGTCGGTGGTGTTCGGCAGCACATAGCCCCGGCCCGGGAAGCGCACCCCGGGATTGCGGTCGCGGATGTATTGCGTGACCTCGATTGACTTCGCCGTCGTCTGGCCGTCTGCGGCAGGAAGCCCTTCGCGGAAGGTCACGACATATCGCTTGCCATGCTCCAGCCCCGACACGCACAGCTGCCGCCAGCCGCCGGTTTCGACCACCATGCCGGGCTCGCTCAGCTGGACAAAGGTCGAATAGTCCACGCCCGAGGCGACAAGGTCCTCGGAAAACGTCGCGCAGATGCGCGGGCGGGCCAGATCGGACTGGACCGCCGTTTCCGTGATGCGGAACCCGTACTTGCCGATCGCCACGTCCAGAAGCGCCGCCGTATCCGTCCGTTCCTGCAAGGATTGCGCCAGCCGCAGCGCCTGCACCGTGTCACGACCCCGGCCATTGCGCTCTAATGCGTCTGCCATGACCACAAGGATCGAATGCCGCAGCGCCGCGTTGTCGGTGCGCAGGTAGGCGTTGATCGACGACATGTAGGCCTGGTTCAGGAAGAAGTACTGCTGGTTCGACGACGGCTTCCCAGCCTCCAGCTGCCGCCGCGCGAATTCCGCCCAGGTCGCCGCGTCGTCGGTCAGGTTCAGCGCCGCGCCGGTAAAGGCCGCGGCATCCGCCCAGTCGCCCCGCGCCTCCGCTGCCGCCGCCTCGGCCAGGTGCTCGTCTGCCGTCCAGGGGCCGGTGGTGTGCTGCCGACCCAGACCAACCGCCTGCTCATAGGCCGGAGTGATGTCGTAATCCTGGATGAACGCAAGTTCCGGCCGCCGCTCGGCCGCCATCGCCAGCACGCTGGCCTCTGCCTCGATCACATAGGCCGAATAGGCCCCCTGGAAGAACGCCCCCTCACCGGGGTTGTTCTTCACGAAACAGGACCCGTTGCGGGTGTTGTAGACATAGGCCGTCGCGCGCGGGTTGGTCAGGGCCGCCCGTTCGCACGCCTCGATCGTCGTGTCGAAGACCGACGCGATGTCGCCCCCCGGCAGGTCCTGGTCCTGCGTGACGACCACCCGCCGCTCGGGGATCAGGTCCTGCGCCAGCGCCGCCCCGGAAATGCCGAGAAATGCCGCCGCGATAACGGTCTTTGAAAACCAACGCATTGAAAATGCCTCCCTGATGGATTGGCCGGAATCTCGCATGCCCCCCCGCGTGCTGGCAAGCCGCAAGAGTCGTTCGGCGTTAAGTCTTGGTTCACTTTGCTGCGTCAGGGTAGTCGCGGAATCCGGATGTGTCGCCCGATGGATCACCAATGGGCAACGGCCGGAAAAACAGACAGAATGTCGGCTGGGGCACGATGGATCTTTCGGAACGTCTGGTCAGGGAACGGCGGGCAAGGCTGGCCGCCGAACGCCTGCTGGAACAGAAAAGCCGGGAACTTTTTGCCGCCAACGAAAAGCTGGCGATCCATGCCCGGTCGCTGTCCGACCAGATCGTCGAACAGCGCCAGGTCGTCCGCTCTGCCCTGACCGAGGCGGAGACGCTGAAATCCCAGAATCATCGCTTTGTTGCCGACCTCGACCGCGCGCATACCACGGCGGTGATGGCCGAACGGCGGATGTGGGAATCGATCAACACCATCAACGACGGCTTTGCCGTGTTCGACAGCGCCCGCCGCCTGGTCACCGCGAACCGCGCCTGGCAGGCGCCGTTCCAGGGCCGCACCCTGGCCCCCGGCCTGCCCTATCCCGACATGCTGCGCCTGATCGCCACCGCCGGCGCGCTTGACCTTGAAGGGGAAGATCCCGACGCCTTTGCCGCCCGGATGCTGGCCCGGATCGACGGCGACCCGATCGAACCCGTGACCCTGAAATTCCACAACGGCACCTGGGTCAAGCTGCAGGATCGGATCGCGCGCGACGGCGATCTTGTCTGCCTTGCCATCGACATCACCGACCAGATGCGCATCTGGGCCGCCATCGACGCGCTGCCCGATGCTTTTGTCCTTTTCGACCGGGAGGAACGTCTCTTGACCTGCAACAAACGCTACCGCGAGCTTTTCCCCGACAGTGCCCCGGTCATGCAACCGGGCGTGACGTTTGAAGAACTGTTGCGTCACGGATTGCGCAACGGCCACGTCCCCCAGGCCGTCGGGCATGAGGAGGAGTGGCTTGCCAACCGCCTGCGCCAGTTCCGTGAGGCCTGCAGTTTCAACGAGGCAAACCTGTCCGGCGGGCGCACCATCCTGGAAAGCGACCACCCCACCCCCGATGGTGGCCGCGTCGGGCTGCGTGTCGACATCACCCAGCTCAAGGAACAGCAGACCCAACTCGAGGCGGCCCGCAAGGCGGCCGAGGCCGCCAACCGCGCCAAGTCGGCCTTCCTTGCCAACATGTCCCACGAAATCCGCACGCCGATGAACGGCGTCGTCGGCATGGCCGAGCTTCTTTGCGACACCTCACTGTCCGAAGAACAGCGCCTGTTTGCCGAAACCATCCGCTCCTCTGGTGAGGCGCTTCTGGTCATCATCAACGACATCCTGGACTATTCCAAGATCGAGGCCGAACGCCTGACCCTGCGCCCCGAACCCTTTGATCTGGAACGCACGATCCACGAGGTGACGATGCTCCTGCAACCCCGCGCGCGGGAAAAGGGCATCGACCTGATGATCGACTTCGACATGTTCCTGCCCACCCGCTTTGTCGGCGATCCGGGCCGGCTGCGCCAGGTGCTGACCAACCTGATCGGCAATGCCGTCAAGTTCACCGAAAAGGGCCATGTCCTGACCCGCGTCGTGGGGGTCGACTCCGATGACGGCAGCCAGACCCTGCATGTCACGGTCGAAGACACCGGCATCGGCATCGCGCCGGAATACCTTGACCACATCTTTGGCGAGTTCAACCAGGTCGAGGACGAGCGCAACCGCAAGTTCGAAGGCACTGGCCTGGGCCTGGCGATCACGCAGCGGCTGATCGAACACATGGGCGGCGCGGTCTGGGTCGACAGCACCCTTGGCGACGGCTCCAGCTTCGGGTTCCGCGTCACGCTGCCCGTGGCCGAAGATGCAACCGGGCTGCAAGCCCCCGTGTCGGTCAGGCGGGTGATCGCGGTCGATGACCAGTTCATCAACCGCACGATCCTGGAACGCCAGCTCACCCCCTGCGGGATCGAGGTCGTCCTGTGCCGCTCGGGCGCCGAGGTGCTGGACCGGCTGGCCAGGGATGCTGCCTTCGACGTGGTGATCACCGATCACGCCATGCCGGAAATGGACGGAACCGCGCTCATGCAGGCGATCCGCGCGGCAGGGCATGCGCTGCCGGTGATCTTGCTCAGCTCGAACTCCAGCGGGTTGGGCGCGCTGGCCTCGGACTTTGCGGCCGTGCTGCAAAAGCCGGTGCTGCGGTCGGATCTCTATCGGCACCTGCAGGGCCTGACCCTGCCAGCCTCCGCGCCCGGCTCGGCGGCCCCTGCGATTGCCCCGGCCGATCAGCGGCAGATGCGCGTCCTGGCCGCCGAAGACAACCGGACGAACCAGCTGGTGTTCCAGAAGATGGTGCGCGGCATGGACCTGGAGCTGGTCTTCGCCGACAACGGCCGCATCGCGGTAGACCTGTTCCAAAGCTTCCGGCCCGACCTGATCTTCATGGACATCTCGATGCCGGAAATGGACGGCAAGGAAGCCACCCGCGCGATCCGGGCGCTGGGCTCGAAGGTGCCGATCGTGGCGCTGACCGCGCATGCCATGGACGGCGACGCCGCAGGAATCCTGGCCTCGGGCATCGACGAATACCTGACCAAACCGCTGCGCAAGACTGCCATTGAAACCGCGCTGGCAACCCATTGCCCGCTAGAAGCCCGCCCGCCGGTCGTGCGGACCGAAGACGCCGCCTGACGGACAGCTCAGGGCGCGCGACAGCCGCACAATCGCCGCGTGCGGTCCCTCGCGGCCCCATGTCCTTGCTCTTTTGCAAATACTCTCTGGGGGTTTGGGGGGCGAAGCGCCCCCAACGACCGAGCCGTTGCGCACTCTTCGCGCAAAAGGCGAGACACAGGCTTGCGCGCCAGCGCTCAATTCGAAAACCGTCGGCACACAGGCACAGGATCAAACCGTTAAAAGACTCTGAACGCCCACGCCTAAGCCACTGATCTTGTTTGGTTTGAGAATCGGTCCACCGTGGACAGGTCCCGCTGTCCTCCCGTCAACCCTCGTGCAGCGCCGCCAGAAACGCCGCGCCGAACCGTTCCACCTTGGCCTCGCCCAGGATCGCCTGCAGCTCCCCCAGGGTCGAAGGCCGCCGCTCTACGATCTGCCGCAGGACAGAGTGAGTGCAGGACAGGTATTTCCCGGTCCCGTCCTCGCCCCGCGACAGTTCCAGCTGGACCTCGGCCAGCCGGTCGAACACCGCCCCCTCGGGCTTGCCCACCAGCCGCATCCGGGCGGGGTGCAGGGTTTCGGCGGCCCCGGTGATCACCTCCAGAAACGCCGCGCCATAGCTGTCCAGCTTCTTCGCCCCAACCCCGGTGATCCCGGCCATCTGGTCCAGCGTCGCGGGCTTTTTCTCGGCCATCTCGATCAGGGTGCGGTCGGCAAAGACGACATAGGCCGGCACGTTCTGCGCATCGGCCAGCGCCCGCCGCCGCGCCTTCAGCAAGGACAAGAGCCCCGCATCCTCGTCCGCAACCTGAGTGCGGACGGCAGCGCGCTCCCCCGCTGCAGCGACCGTGTCCTGGCGCAGGGTCACCGTCGCCTCGCCCCGCAACACGGGCCGCGCCGCTTCGGTCATCCGCAATGCCCCGTGACGTTCGGGGTCGGGGCGGACCAGGTCGCGACCCATCATCTGCCGGAAAACCGCCCCCCAGGCAGGTTTCGACAGGTCCCGCCCCACGGCAAAGGTCGGCAGCTGGTCGTGCCCGCGCTCCTTGACCTTGGCAGTCGCGGTGCCGGTCAGGATGTCGATCAGATGCCCCGCGCCGAACCACTCCCCCGTCCGCAGGATTGCCGACAGGGCCTTTCGGACTGCATCGGTCGCGTCGAACAGCAGCGCCGGACGGTCGCAGAGATCGCAGTTGCCGCACGGTTCGGCCAACTCGCCAAAGTAGCCGAGCAGGACCTGACGGCGACATTTCAGCGCCTCGGCCAGCCCAAGAAGCGCGTTCAGCCGGGCGTGGTCGGCGGCCTTACGGTCAGGCGGAGCGGGGCTTTCGTCGATCTGGCTGCGGCGCAGGCGGATGTCGTCGGGGCCATACAGGGTCAGCGTTTCTGCGGGCAACCCGTCGCGGCCGCCACGGCCGATTTCCTGATAGTAGCCCTCGATTGACTTCGGCAGGTCGGCATGGGCGACCCAGCGGATGTCGGGCTTGTCGATCCCCATCCCGAAGGCAATCGTCGCGACCACGATCAACCCGTCTTCGCGCTGGAACCGGGTTTCCACGCGGCGGCGTTCGTCCGCCTCCATCCCGCCGTGATATGCGACGGCGGAATGCCCCGCCTCGCGCAGGGCCTGGGCCAGCACTTCGGTCTTGGCGCGGGTACCGCAATAGACGATGCCCGACTGCCCCTTCCGCGCGGCGGCAAAGCGCAGGATCTGCTCGCGCGGGCCGGTCTTGACGGCAAAGGCCAAGTGGATGTTGGGCCGGTCGAACCCGCGCAGGAAGGTGGCCGGGGCCTCGCCGTCAAACAGGCGGGTGACGATCTCGGCCCGGGTCTCTTCGTCCGCCGTCGCCGTGAAGGCGGCCAACGGCACCTTCAGCGCACGGCGCAGCTCACCAATCCGCAGATAGTCGGGGCGGAAGTCGTGGCCCCATTGACTGACGCAATGCGCCTCGTCCACCGCGATCAGGCTACAGTTCGCCCGCCGCAGAAGACCCAGCGCCGCGCCCGAGGCAAGCCGTTCGGGGGCCATGTACAGAAGCTTCAGCCGCCCCTCGTCGATGGCGGCAAAGACCTCTTCGGTTTCCTCATCGGTGTTGCCCGAGGTCAGCGCCCCCGCCTCGACCCCCACGGCCTTCAGCGCGCGGACCTGGTCGCGCATCAGCGCAATCAGCGGCGAGATGACGACCGTCACCCCGTCGCGGCACAGCGCCGGAAGCTGAAAACACAGCGACTTGCCCCCACCCGTGGGCATGATGGCAAGGGTATTCCTGCCGTCCAGCACGGCCTGCACGATCTCGGCCTGGCCGGGGCGAAAGTCGGGGAACCCGAAGACGGAATGCAGAAGATCGGCGGCGCGGTTCATCGGGCTGGGGTCTGTCACCAGATCTGGGTCGCAACCAGCCGCTGCAGAAAGAAGATCACCACGATCACCACGATGGGCGACAGGTCCAGCCCGCCCATCGCGGGCAGGATGCGGCGGATGCGGCCATAGACCGGCTGCAACAGACGGTTCAGCCCGTCCCAGATCTGCGCGACCAGGGGCTGGCGGACGTTCAGGACCTGGAAATTGACCAGCCAGGACATGATGAAATGCGCCAGGACCAGGAAGTATGCGATGTTCAGAATAAGCAAAAGCGTGTCGCGGATCGCAATCATCGGCCGTCCCCATCGTCCCGGAAGCTGTGCGATCCTAGCTAGACTGCCCGCCCGGCCGGGGCAATGCCCCACGCAGCGTTATGCTTGACGCCGCCGCCGCGCCGGGCCACGCAACGGGCGCAACCGGAGACCGCAATGTACCCCTTCCTGCGCATGATCAAGGTGATGGCCCTGGCCCGTCGCCAACCGCCGCTTGGCCTGTTCGACACCCACGAAAGCACGTTGATCTGCTGGCCCTGGGACCTTGACCCCTGGGTCGAGTTGAACAACGGCCGCACGCTGACGCTTTATGACCTGGGCCGCCTGCCCCTGTCGCGGCGCACCGGCTTTGAACAGCTGCTGCGGGACAGACAGTGGGGGCTGACGGTGGCAGGCTCGACCACCCGCTACCGCAAGCGGGTGACGATGTTCAGCAGGCTGACGATGCAGACCCGCTGCCTTGGCTGGGATGACCGCTTTGTCTACATGGAGCAGTCGATGTGGAAGGGCGACGACTGCACGTCACATGTGCTGATCCGGTCGGCCATCGTGTCCAAGGCCGGGATGGTCAAGCCCGCCGACATGGCCACGGCGATGGGGATCGCGCCGCAAAGCCCGCCGCTGCCCGACTGGGTCACCGCCTGGATCTTGGCCGAGGCGACGCGACCCTGGCCGCCCGCACGCTGAGCCTTCGCTTGCGCTGATGCCGGTTTCCGGGTTCACTCCGCCACAAATCAGGGGGCGGGCATCGTGGGCAGTCGGAAACGGATCTGGGGCTGGTACTTCTTTGACTGGGCCAGCCAACCCTACAACACGCTGCTTCTGACCTTTGTCTTCGGCCCCTACTTCGCGGAAATCGCGCGCGGTTATTACATGGGCACCGGGCTGGACGAAGAGGCGGCAAAGGCCGCAGCCCAGGCCTATTGGGGCTGGGGGCTGGCAATCGCGTCGCTGTCGATTGCCGTGCTGGCCCCGATCCTGGGGGCGATTGCCGATGGCACCGGTCGCCGGCTGATCTGGGTCTGGACGTTCTCGATCTTCTACGTCGTCGGCTCGGCCTGCCTGTGGTGGGTGGCCCCGGGTGGCGGTGACGGGATGCTGTTCTGGGCGGTCTGCGCCTTTGGCATCGGCTTCATCGGGATGGAGTTCGCAACGATCTTCACCAACGCGCTGATGCCGTCGCTGACACAGGCCGATGATCTTGGCGCGATTTCGGGATCGGGGTTTGCCTTCGGCTATCTTGGGGGGTTGCTGGCGCTGATCATCATGCTTCTGTTCTTTGCGGAAGGTGCCGACAGCGGGCTGACGCTTCTGGGGCTGGAACCGCTGTTCGGCCTTGACCCCGAAGCGCGCGAGGGCACGCGGTTCGTCGGTCCCTTCACCGCGATCTGGTTCGTGGTCTTCATGGTGCCGTTCTTTCTGTGGGTGAAAGAGCCGAAGATGAACGCCCGCCCGCTGCACCTGGGCCGCGCCTTTGCCAGCCTGCGGGACCTGATCCGCAGTCTGAAGTTTCGCCGCAGCCTGACCGCCTACCTGGCTTCGTCCCTGTTTTACCGCGACGCCTTGAATGCGCTTTATGGTTTCGGGGGGGTCTATGCCTCGGGTGTCCTGGGCTGGTCGATCATCCAGATCGGCATCTTCGGGATCGTCGGCGCGGTGACGGCGATGGTCGCGGCCTTCATCGGCGGGCGGCTGGACCGGGCCTACGGGCCAAAGCCGGTGATCATGCTGTCGATCTGCGTGCTGATCTTTGTCTGCTTCGTGATCGTCGGCATGACCCGCGAAGGCGTCTGGGGCATCGCGATGGACCCGGCCTCCAGCCTGCCGGACCAGGTGTTCTTTGCCTGCGGCGCGCTGATCGGGGCGGCGGGCGGGTCGCTTCAGGCGGCCAGCCGCACGATGATGGCCCGCCACACCACCCCCGACCGCGCGACCGAGGCGTTCGGCCTGTTCGCGCTGTCCGGCAAGGTCGCCAGCTTCATGTCCCCCGCGCTGATCGCCCTGGCCACCATGGCCAGCGGATCGCAGCGGATCGGGATCGCTCCGCTGATTGTGTTGTTCCTCATCGGGTTGTTCCTGCTAAGCTTCGTCAAACCGAAGGGAGAGATGACCCCCTGATGCTGATCCGTGCAGTCCTGCTGACGCTTCTGTGTGCCGCCCCCGCCCAGGCGGAAAAGCTTGCCAACCAGTTGTTCGGGGCCAAGGACCTGCCATCCGCCCAGGATGCGATGCCGATCGGCAGCTATGCCAAGGGCTGTGGCGCGGGGTTGGTGGAATTGCCGGAAACCGGGCCGACCTGGCAGGCGATGCGCCTGTCGCGCAACCGCAACTTCGGCCAGCCCGCGATGATCCAGTTCCTGATGGACCTGTCGCAGACCGCCCGCGACATCGGCTTTGGCCAGGGGCTGTATATCGGCGACATCAGCCAGCCGCGCGGCGGGCCGATGACCTCCGGTCACGCCAGCCACCAGATCGGTCTGGACGCCGACATCTGGATGCTGCCGCCGCGCAGCCTGTCGCTGTCCGAAGACGAGCGGGAGAACATCAGCTCGATCCCGGTCCGGTCGGCCGACCAGAAGTCGGTGACGGACAACTGGACCAAGGTCCATCGTGAGCTTTTGAAACAGGCGGCAAGCGACCCCCGCGTCGACCGGATCTTCGTGGCCGCCGCGGTCAAGATCGAGATCTGCAAGACCGCCAAGGCCAAGGACAAGAAGTGGCTGCAGAAGATCAGGCCGGTGGCCGGGCATGACACGCATTTCCACGTCCGCCTGAAGTGCCCCAAGGGGGCCCGTCTGTGCGAAACGCAAACGCCCACGGTGAACGAGCTGTCAAAGAACGGCGACGGCTGCGACGAGACGCTGATGTGGTGGGTGACCGACTTCCTGGACCCGCCAAAATCCGACGGCAAGAAAAAGCCCAAGGAAGATGATGCGCCCCGGAAGAAGTCGCCGCGCGAATTCACCATGGCCGACCTGCCCAAACAGTGTCAGGGCGTGCTGGCCGCCGACTAGTTGACGCCCGATGCGTCCGGGTATAGGTCGCCCGCGTCCCCATGAGGGGGGCCAAGTCTCCGCGACCTTGTAAAAACGGACAACAGCATGCGCATCCTGATCCCTGGCGTCATCGCCATGGCGGCCATCGTCGTCGCCTCGAACATCCTGGTTCAATACCCCCTTGGCCTGTACCTGACCTGGGGGGCGCTGACCTATCCCTTCGCCTTTCTGGTCACCGACCTGACCAACCGCCTGCAAGGCCCCGCTGCCGCCCGACGCGTAGTGCTGGCGGGTTTTGCCACCGGCCTACTGTGTTCCTTCATCGGCACGCAGGTGATGGGCGAATACGGCCCGCTGGTGACGCTTCGCGTTGCCCTGGGCTCGGGTCTTGCCTTCCTGACCGCACAGCTTCTGGACATCGCGGTCTTCAACCGGCTGCGGCGGGGCCAATGGTGGACAGCACCACTGGTGTCGACGCTGGTGTCCTCGACCGTCGATACGGCGATCTTCTTCACCGTGGCGTTTTCCGCCGCGCTGACGGTGATTGATCCGGGCGGCGACGTGTCCTGGGCTGCTGTGCCCGGCCCGGTTCTGGGCCTTGGCCCCGACGCGCCGTTCTGGGTTTCGCTGGCCATTGGCGACTGGCTGGTCAAGCTGGGAATGGCGCTTGTGGCTCTTGTGCCTTTTCGTTTGGCAGTTGCCCGGATCACAGCAAAGGTAGCGTGATTTGTTTTGACAAACACAAAATCTGTGGCAGGCTCACCTCATCGGCAACCATTTGAAAGGAGGTGATCCAGTGTCTAGAGTGATATTGGAGAGACGTGTCGGGACAGTCGGGAGGGGTGTTTTCTAAGGGCAGCCCCTTAGCGAAACAGACCACCGATTGGAATTGATGCCCTAACTGGCTCATCTCCTTGGATCTCGGAAAGGGTTGCCCGCGATGGCAACCCTTTCTCTTTTCAGCCCACCCGAATAGCCTGCGACCATGCTGCATATCACCGAAACCCTTGCCATCGCCGACTGGGAGCTTTCCGAAAGCTTCATGCGCTCGTCCGGTCCGGGCGGGCAGAACGTCAACAAGGTTTCAACCGCGGTCGAGCTGCGGTTCGAGGCGGATCGCTCGCCACATCTGTCGCCATCCGTCAAGGCGCGGCTGAAGAAACTGGCCGGGCGGCGCTGGACGGTCGAAGGCGCCATTGTCTTGCAGGTCGAAGATACCCGCAGCCAGGTCCGCAACCGTGAGATTGCGCGCGACCGGCTGGTCGAGATGATCCGCGCCGCGCTCGTGCCGCCCAAACGCCGGATTGCCACCAAGCCCACCCTTGGCAGCCAGCGCCGCCGGGTCGCCGCCAAGACCGCGCGGGGCGAGGTCAAGGTCCTGCGCGGCAAGATCGGCGACGAGGAATGACGCCCGCCGACAGCGCAGCGCAGGCCTGGGGCGGGCGAGTCGTGCGTCTGTTGCGCGACCGCGAGAACCATGTGTTCGAAATGGCTTTGCCCCAGGGTCGGGCAGCGTTGCGCCTGCACCGGGCGGGTTATCAGGCCCCCGCCGCGATCCGGTCGGAACTGTGGTGGTGCGCCGAATTGGCCCGCGCCGGTCTGCCGGTCCCGGCGGCCCTGACCGCGCTGGACGGGGCGGTCCTGGTTGCCCTGTCGGATGGCCGCCACGCCTCGGCCATCGCCTGGATCGAGGGCGATGCCCTGGGCGAAGCGGCCAAGCCCTTTGACCGCCCGCTGGCGCAGGTGCTGGACCTGTATCACGCGCTTGGCGCGCTGCTGGCGCGGATGCACAAGGTCACCGACACCCTGACCCTGCCCGAAGGTTTCACCCGCCCGCGCTGGGACCGCGACGGTCTGGTCGGCGAGGCTCCGTTCTGGGGCAGGTTCTGGGACCATCCCGCCGCCAGCCCCGACCAGCGCGCGACCCTGATCCGCGCGCGCGACGCCCTGCGCGAACGGCTGGACGGGCCGGTGGGACTGATCCACGCCGATGTGCTGCGCGAGAATGTGTTGGTGAACGACCGTTCGGTATCGCTGATCGACTTTGACGACTCCGGCTTTGGCTACCGGCTGCACGATCTGGGGACCGCCCTGGTGCAGACCCTTGCCCATCCCGAACACCCGCACCTGCGTGACGCGCTGATGGCGGGCTATGGCACCAACGACACCCGGATGGTCGAGACCTTCACCCTGGCCCGAGCCCTGGCCTCGGTCGGCTGGACCATGCCGCGTCTTGCGCCGGGCGATCCGATAAACCAAAGCCACCTGCACCGCGCGACAAGCTGTGCCGACCGGGTGCTGAACCGCTTGTGAGCGGGTTTCCGAACGGTTATTCACCGCGTCAGGTAACAGCGGAATGACGATTCCATGACAGACCAGACGCCGCCCCCGGTCAACCAGTGGAAGACGCTGGACAAGGATCTTGCCCGCTTCAGCCAGTTGGAGGCGGCGACCGCCGCCATGGGCCGTCCGGTCATCGCGACCGGCATATCGCTGGTCTTCGTCGTTGTCTGCGCTCTGGCCGCCTTTGTGCTGACAGGGCACCAAACCGGAAACCTGATCATCGTCGCGGCCGCGATCTTCGGGGCCTACATGGCCCTGAACATCGGCGCGAATGACGTGGCCAACAACATGGGGCCGGCCGTCGGGGCCAAGGCGCTGACCATGTCCGGGGCGCTGGTGATCGCCGTGATCTTCGAGACCGCCGGCGCGCTGATTGCCGGGGGGGATGTCGTCAGCACGATCTCGGGCGGGATCGTCGCCCCCGAGGCGGTGGCCGCGCCCGAGACCTTCATCTGGGCGATGATGGCGGCGCTGATCGCCTCGGCCTTGTGGCTGAACCTGGCAACCTGGTTCGGCGCGCCGGTATCGACGACCCATGCCATCGTCGGCGGCGTGATGGGGGCAGGCATCATGGCGGCAGGCTTTGGCGCGGTGAACTGGCCGACCATGGGCCAGATCGCGGCAAGCTGGGTGATTTCGCCCATTCTTGGCGGCTTGGTCGCGGCCCTGTTCCTGGCCTTCATCAAGGCGCGGATCAACGACGTTCCCGACAAGATCGCGGCCGCGCGCAGATGGGTTCCGGTTCTGGTCGGCATCATGGCCGGAACCTTCGCCGCCTATCTGGCGCTGAAGGGGCTGAAGAAGGTGGTCGAGGTTTCGCTGGCGCAGGCGCTGCTGATTGGCCTTGTGCTGGGCGTGGTGACCACGCTGGTGATGCGCCCGGTGATCCGCCACCAGTCCGAAGGGATGGAGAACCGGAAGAAGTCGCTGAAAAAACTGTTCGGCGTGCCGCTGATCCTTTCAGCCGCGTTGCTGTCGTTCGCCCATGGCGCGAATGACGTTGCCAATGCGGTTGGTCCATTGGCCGCGATCGTCCATGCCGTCCAGGATCATGGCACCGCCACCAAGGTCGACATCCCGCTGTGGGTGATGCTGATCGGCGCGTCGGGAATTTCGTTCGGCCTTTTCCTGTTCGGCCCGAAATTGATCCGCATGGTCGGGCAGGAGATCACCAAACTGAACCCGATGCGGGCCTATTGCGTCGCCCTGTCGGCCGCGATCACCGTCATTGTCGCCTCGTGGCTTGGGTTGCCGGTGTCATCGACCCATATCGCGGTCGGCGGGGTGTTCGGCGTCGGTTTCTACCGCGAGTGGCATGCCGAGCGGCGGGCGCGGTCGCTGAACCTGCAAAAGGGCACCCCGCTTCTGCCCGATGAACGCAGCCGTCGAAAGCTGGTCCGCCGGGCGCATGTCCTGTCGATTGCGGCCGCCTGGGTGGTGACCGTGCCGCTGACCGCAGGCCTGTCGGCAGTCCTGTTCCTGATCCTGCGGGCGATAGCCTAGACCACGACCTCCAGCGCCTGCTGCTGCCCCACCCCGAACACGCGCTTGTAGCGCTCGATCTCGTCTGCCGGTCCCATGGCCTTGGCCGGGTTGTCCGACAGCTTGACCGTGGGCCGCCCGTCCGCCGACAGCGCCTTGCAGACCAGGCTGAACGGGGCCAGCGCGTCGTCGGCCACCAGACCCCGGAAATCGTTGGTCAGCATCGTGCCCCAGCCAAAGGACACCTTCACCCGGCCCTTGAACCGGATGTGCAGCGCTTCGATGCTGTCGACATCCAGCCCGTCCGAAAAGATCACCAGCTTGTCGCGCGGGTCCTCGCCCCGGTCTTGCCACCAGCGGATCGCCGTCTCCGCACCCGCCGCCGGATCGCCGCTGTCGATGCGAATGCCGGTCCAGCCTGCCAGCCAGTCCGGCGCGTTCTTCAGGAACCCTTCGGTGCCGTAGGTGTCGGGCAGGATGATCCGCAGGTTGCCGTCATGCTCTTCCTGCCAGTCGGCCAGAACCTGATACGGGGCCTGGCGCAACTGATCGTCCGTGTCGGCCAAGGCGCTGTAAACCATCGGCAATTCGTGGGCGTTCGTGCCAATCGCCTCGATGTCGCGGCGCATGGCGATCCGGCAGTTCGAGGTGCCAGTGAACTTCCCGCCCAGACCTTCCTGCATCGCCTGCACGCACCAGTCCTGCCACAGGAAGCCATGCCGCCGCCTTGTGCCAAAGTCGGCGATCTTCAGCCCGTCGATCTTGCGCAGGCGTTCGATCTTTTCCCACAACCGGGTCATGGCGCGGGCGTACAGCACCTGCAGCTCGAACTTGCCCATGTCGTTCAGGACGGCCCGGCTGCGAAGTTCCATGATCACCGCCAGCGCCGGGATTTCCCACAGCATCACCTCGGGCCAGCGGCCCTCGAACGTCAGCTCGAACTGGCCGTCCCGCTTTTCCAGGTGATAAGCGGGCAGGCGCATGCCCTCGAACCACTCCATGAAATCCGAGCGGAACATCTGCCGTTTGCCGTAGAACGTGTTCCCGCGCAGCCAGGTGCTTTCCCCCCGCGACAGCGACAGCGACCGCACGTGATCCAGTTGTTCACGCAGCTCGCCTTCGTCGATCAGCTCGGCCAGGCGGATCCTGGAGGACCGGTTGATGAGGCTGAACACAACGGTCGTGTCCGGCTTGTTGCGGAAAATCGACTGGCACATCAACAGCTTGTAAAAGTCCGTGTCGATCAGCGACAGCACGATCGGATCGATCTTCCACTTGTGGTTCCAGACGCGGGTGGCGATATCGACCATGGTCACGCCTCCAGCCGGACGCCAGCGGCGCGCATCTTTTCCCGCGCCTCGGCAAGGCTGCCGTTCAGGTCGATGGCGCGGGCCGCGCCTTCCAGCACGGTGGCGGTGTAGCCCAGCCCCGCCGCATCAACGGCCGAGTAGGCGACGCAATAATCGGTGGCCAACCCGACCAGCGTGACCGCGGTGATCCCCCGGCTGCGCAGATAGCCGTCAAGGCCGGTGGGGGTGCTGTGGTCGTTCTCGAAGAACGCCGAATAGCTGTCGATTTCCGGACGAAAGCCTTTGCGGACAATCAGATGCGCCGGGTCGGTCCACAGGTCACGGTGGAATTCCGCGCCTTTGGACCCCTGAACGCAATGGGTGGGCCAAAGGACCTGCGGGCCATAGGGCATCTGGGCCAGGCTGAAGGGGGTGGCGCCCGGATGGTTGGCCGCGAATGACGCATGATTGGCCGGGTGCCAGTCCTGCGTCAGGACGACTGTGCCGAACGCCTCCATCAAGCCGTTGATCCGGATGATGATTTCGTCACCCCCGGCCACGGCCAAGGCGCCACCCGGGCAGAAATCATTCTGCACGTCGATCACGATCAGGGCGTCTGTTGCGGGGTGCATGGCAGTCTCCGGCGGGGTCTGTCCCCTTGGGTAAGTCGGGGGAGGGGGTGCGTCAAGCGACCGCTTGAAATTGCACAAGATTGGGCGGTAAGGGGGGGCATGCTGATCGTCGCCGCGCTGTACCAGTTTGCCCGCTTTCCCGACCCCGCCGCCTTGCGTCCGGGGCTTCTGGCCTTGTGTCAGGACCGGGGGGTCAAGGGCTCGCTTCTTCTGGCACCCGAGGGGATCAACGGCACCATCGCCGGCCCCCGCGACGGGATCGACGCGGTGCTGGCGATGGTGCGGGCGCTGCCGGGGTGTGCTGATCTGGAGTGGAAGGAAAGCCAAGCCGATTCAATGCCTTTCGGGCGGATGAAGGTAAGGATCAAGCGCGAGATCGTGACGATGGGCCAACCGGACGTGGACCCGTTGGCGCGGGTCGGGCACTATGTCCGACCGTCAGAGTGGAACGCGCTGATCAGTGATCCCGACACCGTGGTGATCGACACCCGCAACGATTACGAGGTCGGGATCGGAACCTTCCGGGGTGCGGTTGACCCCGGGACGCGTTCGTTCGGCGAGTTTCCCGCGTGGTGGCAGGCCAACCGCGATCGGTTCGCAGGCAAGCGGGTGGCGATGTTCTGCACTGGCGGGATCCGCTGCGAGAAGTCGACGAATTACCTTTTGGGTCAGGGACTTAATGAGGTGTATCACCTGAAGGGTGGCATCCTGAAATATCTTGAGGACGTGCCCGAGCCCGAAAGCCTGTGGCAGGGGGAATGCTTTGTCTTCGACGACCGGGTGTCGGTCGGGCATGGGCTGGTGCCGGGTGGGCTAAGCTCGTGCGGGGCGTGTCGCAGGCCGGTGACAGCCGAGGGTCGGGCGCATCCGGAATTCGAGGATGGGGTATGCTGCCCGGCGTGTGTGAACGAATATTCACAGACGGACCGTGCCCGGTTTCGCGAACGCCAGCACCAGATGATGTTGGCCGCCAGTCGAGGATCACGACATCTGGGAAGCTGACGCAAGCGTAAGGTGGGCAATACTGCCCACCCTACCCGGTTTCTAGGCCAGCATGTCGCGCACCATGGGAATGACCTTTTCGCCATAAAGCCGGATGCATTGCATCAGATCGGCATGCGGCACAGGGCCGGTGGAGTATTTCATGTCGAACCGCTGCACGCCCAGGGTCTGAACCGTCTTGGCAATCTTGCGCGCCACGGTCTCGGGGCTGCCAACATAGAGCGCACCGTGCTGGATTTCGTTAAGGTAGCGGTCCTTGGTGACCGGGGGCCATCCGCGCTCGCGTCCGATGCGGCCGAACATGTCGGCGTAGTGCGGCCACAGCTTTTCCTGTGCGATTTCATCGGTTTCCGCGACAAAGCCGGGCGAATGCACGCCGACCGGGCGCACGGGATTGCCAAGCTGGTCACAGGCGCGGTGGTAAAGATCAATGTAGGGCGCAAAGCGCGCGGCGTCGCCACCGATGATCGCCAGCATCAGTTGCAGGTCCTGCCGCACGACGCGGACCACGCTTTCGGGGCTGCCGCCAACCCCGACCCAGACCGTCATCGGCTGGCCCAGGTTCGGGAAAACCTGCTGGTTTTTCAACGGGCTGCGGGTCTTTCCTGACCAGGTGACCGTCTGGGACCGGGTCAACCGGGCAAAGAGGTCCAGCCGTTCTTCGAACAATTGTTCATAATCGTTCAGGTCATGACCAAAGAGCGGATAGCTTTCGGTGAACGATCCACGCCCCAGGATCGGCTCGGCCCGGCCGTTCGACAGGGCGTGCAGCGTCGAGAACCGCTGGAAGACGCGGACCGGATCGTCGGTGGACAGGACCGTCACAGCAGTGCCAAGCTTGATCCGCTGCGTCCGCCCGGCAATCGCGGCCAGGACGATCTCGGGCGCAGAGATCGCGAAATCGGGGCGGTGATGTTCGCCCAAGCCGATGAAATCAATGCCGATATCATCGGCAAGCGTGGCCTGGTCCAGCACCTCGCGCAGGGTCACGTCCATCGGTTGCAAAGCGCCGTCGGGCCCATGCGAAACATCGCCGAACGTATCGAGGCCAAGGGAAATCGGGGGCATGTCAGTCTCCTTTGGCGGCAAGGTAGGGAGAGGTTGACGACAAATGAATGCGGATTCCGATAGATCGGCGGTTCAGGGATGCACGGCACCGGCTAACCCCTTGCGGTCGCTGCATTAAACCGGGCCTTTGGCCTGCCGTCCGCTGTCTGCTTTCTGTCTGGCATCTGTCTGGCATCCGTCCAGACGCGCGGTCGTCGCCGGTTGCATTAACCACGGTGGCGAATCAGGATGGCGGGAAAGGAGACCGCCATGACACATCCCGACATGACACATCCCGAAAAGCTGGCCCTGCAGATGGGTCTGGATATCCCCGACTTTGACCGCGACGGATACTACGGCGCCGACTACGGCACGATGAAGCCGTACCACCGGGTCGGCAGCCTGTTGTTCCTGTCCGGTCATGTCGCGCAGATCGGGGCCGAGATCACCCACAAGGGGCGGCTTGGCCGGGACGTGACGGTCGATCAGGGCTATCTTGCCGCCCGGCAGACCGGGCTGAACGTGCTGGGCGGCATCCGGCAGGCGGTGGGATCGCTGGACCGGGTGAAGGGAATCGTGCGCAGCCTGAACTTTGTTGTCTGCACGCCGGACTTCGAGGAGGTGCACAAGGTATCGTCCGGGCTGTCGGACCTGTTCGTCGAGGTCTTCGGGCCGGAGCGGGGCCTTGGCGGCCGGGCGACGATCGGGGTGATGGCGCTGGCGAATGGCGTGTGTTTCGAGACCTGGGTGACAGTCGAGGTCGAGTGAGGCTTGCGCCCTTGGCTGACCCCGGGGGGTTTCACACCCCCCGGCCCCCCGTGGGATATTTTGGCAGAAAGGAAGCCGCTAGGGAGTCGAGTCGGTGCAGGGACGTGCAGGCGGCGCAGTCCGAACTGGCAGCGCCTTGCGCCACCAGTCAAGGCTGCTGCGCCAGACCTGGCGCCGGGCAGCGCCGAGCGCGGCAAGATGGTCGGCCCGGTGATGGGCGTGGGGATCCTTGGGCGTGCCGTCCGCGTGATGCGGGGTGGTACGAAGAAGGTCTAGGTTGACGCCGTGCATGGCTTTCGTCCCGTGGCAAGTTTGCCCCTTGGGAATGCCATGAAAGCTGCGATACTCCGAATCAGGAAAATCCTTGGGAAGAAAGGCCAGCTATCATGTCGACCCTGTGGCGCGACTTGCCGCCCCTGTCCATGCTGCGCGCCTTTGACGCCACGGCCCGGGCCGGCAGCTTTGCCGAGGCCGGGCGCACGCTGAACGTCACTCATGCTGCCGTCATGCAGGCGGTGCGCGGGCTGGAGGCCGAGTTGGGCCTGTCGCTGGTGCAACGCTCTGGGCGCACGGTGGCGTTGACCGACGCGGGCGAGGGGTTGGCGCGGGCGTTGGGCGACGGGTTCGGAACCATCGCCAAGGGGATCGAGGACCTGCGCCAGCGCGAGGTGCGGCGCGTGCTGCGGGTGGCCACGACCACCTTCATCGCCGAAACCCGCATCCTGCCGCGCCTGCCCGAATTCTGGGCCCGTCATCCCGGGATCGAAGTCGCGATGACGCCGGGACCCGCCTCGGTCGATCTGGGGCGCGAGGGGTTTGACCTGGCGATCCGGGTGCTGGAGGACGGCTGGGTGGAACCGGCGGGGCTGGAGATCCGGCCGCTGATCCGCACGCCGCTGCTGGCCACCTGCGCGCCGTCTTTGGCCGGGGGCGATCCGCTGCGGATGCCCTGGCTGGACGGGCCGGGCACGGCCTGGGACAAAGAGCAGTTGCGCAAGGCGGGGATCGACCCGGACACCTTGCGCAAGGTGCAGTTCGGCAGTCCGCACCTGGAGATGTCGGCGGCCCGGCAGGGGCTGGGGGCGATGCTGGCGACCGAAGTCATCTGTCGCGACGATCTGGCGGCGGGGCGGCTGGTGGTGCTGCCGGTCGCGGGGCTGCCGTGTGTGACCTATGTCGCCGCCATGCCCAAAGGCCCGCGCCGCCCGGCGGTAGAGGCGTTCGCGGCGTGGCTGGCGACGATCTTCTAGGGCCTTCAGGCGATATCGCGGACCATGAGCTGATTGCCGTCCTTGCGGACCTCGAACCGCTTGGTCAGGCGCTTGACCAGATCCGAAAGCCGCGCGCTGCCGTAGGTGCGGGCGTCAAAGTCGGGGTCGGCGCGGACCATGTACTGCCCGATCTGCCCCAGCGAATACCATTCACCATCCGGGTCGATGGTGGTCATCGCCTTGCGGATCAGGGGGATCGCCTCGGTTTCCGGGCGCTTGACCGGAGCCGGGCCGGGCGCGGGGCCGGGGTCGGCCTTTGCGGCGGCGGGCTTCGGGTCACGGCTGGGTTCGGGGGCCGCGTCGCCGATGATGTTCTCGATCAGGATGAAGCGGTTGCAGACCTTGCGCAGGCTTTCGGGGGTCTTCGCCTCGCCGATGCCGACGACCTCCAGCCCCTCTTCGCGGATGCGGGAGGCAAGGCGGGTGAAATCGCTGTCGGAGGAGACAAGGACAAAGCCGTCGAACTTGCCCTGGTGCAGGATGTCCATCGCGTCGATGACAAGGCCGATGTCCGAGGCGTTCTTGCCCTTGGTGTTGGCCGATTGCTGGTGCATCACCAGGCCAAGGTCACGGGCGGCGGATTTCCAGCCCGCAAGCATCTGGCTGGACCAGTCACCATAGACGCGGCGCAGGGCCGGTTCGCCGATGGTGCTGATTTCCTTCAGGATCGCCTCGGCATGGCGCGACAGCACGTTGTCGGCGTCGATGAGAACGGCAAGCAGTTTCGCGCCATCACGGGCCATCAGTAGACCACGACCGCGCGGATCGACTTGCCCGCGTGCATCAGGTCGAAGCCTTCGTTGATCTTCTCCAGCGGCAGGATGTGGGTGATCATGCTGTCGATCTCGATCTTGCCGTCCATGTACCAGTCGACGATCTTTGGCACGTCGGTGCGGCCCCGCGCGCCACCAAAGGCGGTGCCTTTCCAGACGCGGCCGGTGACCAGCTGGAAGGGGCGGGTCTCGATGACCGCGCCCGCGGGCGCAACGCCGATGATGATCGACTGACCCCAGCCGCGGTGGGTGCATTCCAGCGCGTCGCGCATCACCTTGACGTTGCCGGTGCAGTCAAAGGAGTAGTCCGCGCCGCCGATCTTGTCGAAGGGGGTCTTGGTCAGGTCGACGATGGCCTGCACGACCGAAGTGCCCTCGGGCAATTCCTTGGGGTTGAGGAAGTGGGTCATCCCGAACTTCTCGCCCCAGGCCTTCTTGTCGTTGTTCAGGTCAACGCCGATGATCATGTCGGCCCCGGCCATCTTGAGGCCCTGGATCACGTTGAGGCCGATCCCGCCCAGCCCGAAGACCACGGCCTTGGCCCCGATCTCGACCTGCGCGGTGTTCAGGACCGCGCCGATGCCGGTGGTCACGCCGCAGCCAATGTAGCAGATCTTGTCGAAGGGGGCGTCGTCGCGCAC
>JAKQLM010000678.1 GCA_029567145.1 Pseudomonadota bacterium | reverse complement strand
ATGAACCGGTCGCCATCCTCATCGGCCGATCCCGGAGGGCCGCCCCAGATATGGTCGCCGTGGTCATAGAAGATCTCGGTGCAGGGGCCGCAGGGGCCGGTCGGACCCATGCGCCAGAAGTTGTCGTCGGTGGCGATGCGGATGATCCGGCTGTCGGGCAGGCCCGCGACCTTTTTCCAGATGTCGGCGGCCTCATCATCCGTGTGGTAGACGGTGACCAGCAGCTTGTCCTTGGCAAGGCCGAAATCCTTGGTCAAAAGCTCCCAGGCGAAGGCGATGGCCTGGTCCTTGAAATAGTCGCCGAAGCTGAAATTTCCCAGCATTTCAAAGAAGGTATGGTGCCGCGCGGTGTAGCCGACGTTGTCGAGGTCATTGTGCTTGCCGCCCGCCCGGACGCATTTCTGCGCAGTCGTCGCGCGCACATAGTCGCGCTTTTCGACCCCGGTGAACAGGTTCTTGAACTGCACCATCCCGGAGTTCGCGAACATCAGCGTGGGATCGTTGCGCGGCACGAGGGGCGAGCTGTCCACGACCCGGTGGCCGTTGCGGCGGAAGAAATCAAGGTAGGTGGAGCGGATGTCGTTCAACGAAGCCATCTGGGCGCGGTCCTTGGCTTGAAAGCGGGAATTCGGCCCCCCGTGTAGCGGGATGGGCCGGGCCTGTCCACCGCGGCGGGCCGGGGAGTTGACCGGCGGGACCTGTCGGTCGGCGGTTTGGTTTGCGAAAGGTGAAGACCGAACGGGCGCGGCCGTGGCGGAAGGGAAAGGATATCCGCTAACCCGTTGCGCACGCTGCATTAATCGGCGAGTTTAACGAAAAGTGAGGTGTCTGGCATCTGTCTGGCATCTGTCGGCTTTTCGTCTGGCAGGGCGCAGGCGGGGGCCAAAGCCCGATCGGCGTTTACCATAACCGGCGAATCAACCCCGGCGATCGGCGGCAGGCAAACGAAAAGGCCGGAGGCGACTGCCCCCGGCCCGTTCAATTCCGCAAGGCTGACGGCTATTCGTCCAGCACTTCGCCTTCGTCGCCACCGGCCATGGTGAAGTCCAGCCCGTTGGCGGCGCGGATCTTGTCTTCGATCGACATCGCCACGCTGGGGTTCTGCTTCAGGAACAGCTTCGCATTCTCGCGCCCCTGCCCGATGCGTTCGTCGCCGTAGGAATACCAGGCGCCCGACTTTTCCACGACCCCGGCCTTGACGCCGATATCGACGAGTTCGCCCATCTTCGAGATGCCTTCGCCATACATGATGTCGAATTCCACCTGCTTGAAGGGCGGGGCCACCTTGTTCTTGACGACCTTGACGCGGGTGGTGTTGCCCACAACCTCGTCCCGGTCCTTGATCGCGCCGATGCGGCGGATGTCCAGACGCACGCTGGCGTAGAACTTCAGCGCATTGCCGCCGGTGGTGGTTTCGGGGCTGCCGAACATCACGCCGATCTTCATCCGGATCTGGTTGATGAAGATCACCATGCAGTTGCTGCGGCCAATGCTGGCGGTCAGCTTGCGCATCGCCTGGCTCATCAGGCGGGCCTGCGACCCCATCTGCATGTCGCCCATGTCGCCTTCGATTTCCGCTTTCGGCACCAGGGCCGCGACCGAGTCGATCACGACCATGCTGACCGCGCCGGACCGGACCAGCGTATCGACAATCTCCAGCGCCTGTTCGCCGGTGTCGGGCTGGCTGATCAGAAGTTCATCCAGGTTCACGCCCAGCTTCTTGGCATACTGCGGGTCAAGCGCGTGTTCGGCGTCGACAAAGGCGCAGACGCCGCCCTTTTTCTGTTCTTCGGCCACGGCATGCAGGGTCAGCGTGGTCTTGCCCGACGATTCCGGGCCGTAAATCTCAATAATACGGCCCTTGGGCAGGCCGCCGATCCCCAGCGCGATGTCCAGACCCAGCGAACCTGTCGAGGTCGCCTCGATATCCATCGCCGGGCTGTCCGCGCCAAGGCGCATGATCGAGCCCTTGCCGAACTGCCGTTCGATCTGCGCGAGCGCGCTTTCCAGCGCCTTCGACTTGTCCATATCCCGCTTCCCACCAAGGTCGAGGAGGTTTGCAACCGCCATGTCGTTCTCCTTATTTCACAGCCGCCGGGGGGCGGCAATCCTTGCCCATGTTCCCCAAGTGTTCTTGCACTTATGCAAACAAAATGAGAACATTTCAACTCAAATCTCGCAGTGGCAGTTTGGGCTCCGTTTGGTTAAGGGAGTGTTGACGAAAGCCCGGCAGAACCAGGCAGGGTGCGATATTCTTGGGGAAAGAGGCGGAAGATGCTGGTGTTCTGGGAGCAAAGGCTTGCGTTTCTG
>JAKQLM010000677.1 GCA_029567145.1 Pseudomonadota bacterium | reverse complement strand
TTCAGCGTCAGGATGATGGTGTTTTCGGGGTCCTTGATGTCGGCCATCTGGGTGTTCCTTCGGTTTTTATCGGGCGCGACCGTAGCGGCGGCATCCGGCCAAGGGAAGCGCAAAGCGTCGCAAGCGGTTGACGCAGCCGTGATAACGGGGCCATTAGCAGGCAGGCTTTGACGGAGGACGATGCGATGCCCTGGAAAACTCTGGACGACATGGACCTGTCCGGCAAGGTGGTCCTGACGCGGGTTGACATCAACGTGCCGATGGAAGGCGACCGGGTCACCGACACCACGCGGATCGACAAGATCGTACCGACGGTGAAGGACATTCAGGCCAAGGGCGGCAAGGTCGTGCTTCTGGCCCACTTCGACCGGCCAAAGGGCAAGGTCGTGCCCGAGATGAGCCTGCGCCGCGTGCAGCCCGCGCTGGAAGCGGCCCTGGGGCAAAGCGTGACCTTCGTCGAGCGCCCGGACCGGGCGGCGATTGACGCGCTGCCTGCTGGCGCGGTGGTTCTGGTTGAAAACACTCGCTTTTCCCCGATGGAGGAAGCGAACGACCCGGCGATGGCGCAGTTTCTGGCCGGGCTTGGGGATGTGTTCTGCAACGATGCGTTTTCGGCGGCGCACCGGGCGCATGCCTCGACCGAAGGTGTGGCGCGGCTGTTGCCGAACTGCGCCGGGCGGCTGATGGCGGCCGAGTTGAAGGCGCTGGAGGCGGCGCTGGGGTCGCCGCAGCGGCCCGTGGTGGCGGTGGTCGGCGGGGCCAAGGTTTCGACCAAGATCGAGCTGCTGGCGAACCTGGTCGGCAAGGTCGACCATCTGGTGATCGGCGGGGGCATGGCGAACACGTTCCTTGTGGCCGAGGGGATCGAGGTTGGTCGGTCGCTGGCCGAACGTGACATGGCGGAAACGGCGCGGGAAATCCGCCACCGGGCGCAGAAGGCGGGCTGCCAGATCCATCTGCCGGTGGACATCGTGATCGCGCGCGAGTTCAAGGCGGGGGCGGACAGCCAGACCGTTGCAGTGCGCGACTGCCCGCCCGATGCGATGATCCTGGACGCGGGGCCAAGGACGGTTGCGGCGCTGGAGACGGTGTTCGCGTCGGCCAAGACCTTGATCTGGAACGGTCCTTTGGGCGCGTTCGAGATCGAGCCGTTCAACATGGCGACCAATGCGGCAGCGCTTGCGGCGGCACGGCTGACCCGCGCCGGGGGGCTGATCTCGGTCGCGGGGGGCGGTGATACCGTCGCGGCGCTGAACGCGGCGGGGGCGGCGGACGATTTCACCTTCATCTCGACCGCCGGGGGGGCCTTTCTGGAGTGGATGGAGGGCAAGGAATTGCCCGGTGTGCAGGCGCTGATGGGTTGAGTGGCGGGGTCTTCACGGCTATGCCAGCACTGACATTTGGGAGACGGACATGACCAACGCGAAGATGACCGAACAGGTGCGCAATGGACGCGGCTTTATCGCGGCGCTGGACCAGTCGGGCGGATCGACCCCCAAGGCCTTGAAACTGTACGGGATTTCGGAAAGCGACTATTCCGGCGACCAGGCGATGTTCGACCTGGTCCATGCGATGCGCGCCCGGATCATCAAGTCGCCCGCCTTTACCGGCGACAAGGTGGTCGGCGCGATCCTGTTTGAACAGACCATGGACCGGGTGATCGACGGCATCCCGACCGCGACCTACCTGTGGGAAAAGCGCGGCGTGGTGCCTTTCCTGAAGATTGACAAGGGGTTGGAGGCCGAAGTTGACGGCGTTCAACTGATGAAGCCGATCCCCGGCCTGGATGACCTGCTGGAGCGGGCGGCGGCGGCGGGCATCTTCGGGACCAAGGAGCGGTCGGTGGTCAATGCCGCCAATCCGGCCGGAATTGCCAGCATCGTGGCACAGCAGTTTGCCATCGGGCGGCAGGTCGCGGCGCATGGGCTGATGCCGATCCTGGAGCCGGAAGTCACGATCTCGATCGCGGACAAGGCGCAGGCCGAGGCGCTGTTGCAGGCCGAAATTCTCAAGGCTCTGGAAGGGGTTGAGGGGCAGGTCATGCTGAAGCTCAGCTTGCCGACGGTGCCCGATTTCTACCTGCCGCTGGTCAAGCATCCCAAGGTGCTGAAGGTCGTGGCGCTGTCGGGCGGGCATGCCCGCGACACGGCGAACGCGATCCTCGCGCAGAACCACGGCATCATCGCCAGCTTCAGCCGCGCGCTGAGCGAAGGGCTGTCGGCCCAGCAGTCGGATGCCGAGTTTGACGCGGTGCTGCAAGGCGCGGTGGACGGGATCTACGCGGCGTCGATCACCTGACCGACCGGGAAGGCCGGGGCAATCCGGCCTGTGCTGCCCGCGCCAAGTCTTTGACAGGCGTGTATTTTCAGGATTCACAAGCCCGGCCCGATATGCGATGATTCGCGCAATGCCCCCGGTCAGAGGGGCTGTTCGAGGCGGTTCATGGCAGTTGCGCATATCCATCGGGGTGGGGCCAATCGGGGCTTGGGCGGGGTGATCTATCTGGGCGTGGCCTGTCTGGCCGGGGCCTACTTCACCTTTGCGGCCGTGCAGGGCGACTATGGCATGTTCGCCCGAGTGGCGATCAAGGCCGAGGCTGAGACGCTGGCCACGGAACGCGACCGGCTGGCAGCGGAACTGGCCAAGATGCAGAACCTGACGCACCGGCTGTCGGACGAATACCTTGACCTTGACCTTCTGGACCAGCAGACCCGCGATGTGCTGGGCTATATGCGGTCGGACGAAATCGCCATCCGCTAAGCTGTTGCGAACGCTGCGGTAACTGGCTGCTGGCCGGTCTTTCCAGCGGTCTTTTTCCCGTCTTTCGCGCGTCTTGCTTCCGTCTCTACGCGCGCAGAGACGGAAGGTCGTTAACCAACGGACGCGAATCGGTCAGGCAAGCGGTCGGTAATTGCGGTTCAGCGTGTCGAACACCTGGGCGTGACGGCCCTCGGACTCGGCGGTGCGGAAGCCCTTGACCCGCTCGACCAGGATTTCGTCGGGCACCGGGTCCTGCCCCAGGATCGCCATCACCTCGTCGATGAAGGCGTCGAAGGGCATCGCGTGCGGGCTGGTGCGGTGGCCGGGCATGAGATCGGTCTGCACGCCGGGCGGCGCGATTTCGTGGACGCGGATGTTGGTCTCCGCCAGCTGGAAGCGCAGGCTTTGCGTCCAGGAATGGATCGCCGCCTTGGTCGCCGAATAGGTCGGCGTCAGCGCCAGCGGCACGAAGGCAAGGCCCGAGGTCACGGTGATGATCCGCGCCCCGGGCTGGGCAAGAAGCTGCGGCATCAGGGCATGGGTCAGCCGGATCGGGCCAAGAAGGTTGGTGGTGATCGTGCTTTCGGCGACAGTCAGCGGGGTCTGCCGGGTCACCAGATGTTCGGCCTGCATGATCCCGGCGTTGTGGACAACGGTAGACAGGTCGGGGTGGTCCTTGGCCAGCCGCGCGGCAAGGTCGGTGATCGCGGCGGGATCGGTGATGTCGGTCTGGATGCCGGTCATGCCGGGGTGGTCGGCAATGGCCTGATCCAGCAGCGCCTGGCGGCGGCCGGTCAGGATCAGCCGGTGGCCCTGGGCGTGCAGGCGTTGGGCGAGGCCAAGGCCGATACCAGAGGTGGCACCGCTGATGAGGATGGTTTGGCGGGACATGGAAGGCTCCTTTTCTTGGGCCTTGCCGATCTAGGGGCTATGGTTACTACTGGAAAGAAGGCACCTTTTTGATCCATACGCACCAGAAGGAGAGTGTGATGCGCCCAGCCCCGGCAAGCCCGCTGCTGAAGGATATCGACCCCCGGCTGAACGCGCTGGTGATGGACCTGATCGGTCGGGTGGCCGACAAATGGACGATGACGGTGCTGGAAGTGCTGATCGAGGCCGGGACGCTGCGCTTTACCCGGCTGGCCGAGGCGGTGCCGGGGGTCAGCCAGAAGATGCTGACGCAGACGGTGCGGGCGATGGAGCGGGACGGGTTGCTGGTCCGCACCGTGCATCCGGTGGTGCCGCCGCATGTCGAGTACCGGCTGACCGATCTTGGGACCAGCCTGGGGGCGGCGTTCTGCGGGGTGTGGACCTGGGCCGAGGACCATCTGGAGCGGATCGAGGCGGCGCGGCAGGCGTTCGACGCGCGGGGGTGACCCGGATCGGGGCGGGTGCTGACGAAAGCGGCTTGGGTGCGCGCCACGCGGGGATCTTTGGGCGAAAGGGAAGGACGGGGCGGGGTGAGCCTATTGCCCCGTGCATGGAGGCATTCCGCCAGTGCATGACGCGGCGGAAATTTTGCTTTGACCCAATAAACGCCGATGTTGTATGGATGGTTTAACGCTAAACCATTTTCCAGCCCCTGGGAGGAGCCCTGATGGCCAAGAAGCCTGACGCGAGACCGAATGTCTCGAAGGAAGAGCTGCTGAAATACTATCGCGAGATGCTGCTGATCCGCCGATTCGAGGAAAAGGCCGGACAGCTGTACGGGATGGGTCTGATCGGCGGGTTCTGCCATCTGTACATCGGGCAGGAAGCGGTTGTCGTGGGGCTGGAAGCGGCGTCCAAGGACGGCGACAAGCGGGTGACGTCCTACCGCGATCACGGGCACATGCTGGCCTGCGGGATGGACCCCAAGGGCGTGATGGCCGAACTGACCGGGCGCAGCGGGGGCTACTCCAAGGGCAAGGGCGGCTCGATGCACATGTTCTCGAAAGAGAAACATTTCTACGGCGGGCACGGGATTGTTGGCGCTCAGGTGCCGCTGGGGGCCGGGCTGGCCTTCGCGGACAAGTATCTTGGCAATGACAACGTGACCTTCACCTATTTCGGCGACGGGGCGGCGAACCAGGGGCAGGTCTACGAGACCTACAACATGGCCGAGCTGTGGCAGCTGCCGGTGATTTTCGTCATTGAAAACAACGGCTATGCGATGGGGACCAGCGTCAAGCGGTCGACCAAGTCGACGACCTATTTCGGACGCGGGCTGGCCTATGGCATCCCCGGTGAGCAGGTTGACGGGATGGACGTGCTGGCGGTGAAGGCGGCGGGCGAAAAGGCCGTGGCGCACTGTCGGGCCGGGAACGGGCCGTATATCCTGGAGATGATGACCTATCGCTACCGGGGACACTCGATGTCCGACCCGGCGAAATACCGGACGCGGGAAGAGGTCGAGAAGATCAAGACCGAGAAGGACTGCATCGAGCATGTCCGCGATCTGCTGACGCAGGGAGGGCTGGCTTCGGATGAGGAGCTGAAGGCCATCGACAAGGACATCAAGGCGATCGTGAACGAAAGCGCGGAATTCGCCAAGGAAAGCCCGGAGCCGGACCTGTCCGAGCTTTGGACGGATATCACGGTCTGAGGGGGGATAGATCATGGCAACTCAAGTACTTATGCCCGCGCTGTCCCCCACGATGGAGGAAGGCACGCTGGCCAAATGGCT
>JAKQLM010000254.1 GCA_029567145.1 Pseudomonadota bacterium | reverse complement strand
TGTCGGCGAAAACCTGGTGCTTGCGCAGGGCCGGGTGATGCTGGAGGCGCGGACGCTGGCCAAGCTTCTGGACGCGCTGGACATTCAACCGGGCGAGATGGTCCTGGATCTGGGCTGCGGGCTTGGCTATTCCGCCGCCGTCATCGCACGGCTGGCCGAAACCGTCGTGGCCGTCGAAGGCGACGAGGCGCTGGCGGTTGAGGCGGGGCGGATCCTGTCCGAGGCGGGCGTCGACAATGCCATCGTGGTCACCGGGCCTCTGGCGGCGGGGGCTGCGAAACATGCGCCCTATGACGTGATCACCCTGGAAGGCGGCGTCGAGACCGTGCCCGCAGCGCTTTTGGCGCAGCTCAAGGACGGTGGCCGGATCGGGGCCATCTTCATGGACGGCGCGGTCGGGACGGTGAAGGTCGGCTACAAGTCCGGTGACCAGGTCACCTGGCGCGCGGTCTTCAACGCGACGGCCCCGCTGCTGGACGGTTTCGCCCGTCCAAAGGCTTTCGTGCTTTAGGCCTCTGGCCCTGTCCGCCCCGGGCGTGCGGCCCGGTCGGACCTGACGGAACGTGGCCTGCGGCTGTCCCGCAGGCAAGGAAGGCAGAAACGACATGCGGACGTGGCTTCGGGCGATGGTGGTGGCGGTGGCCGGTCTGGCCGTTCCAGGCGGGGCAGGGGCCGAAACCTTGACCGACGCGCTGATCGCGGCCTATCGCAATTCGAACCTTCTGGACCAGAACCGCGCCGTGCTCCGGGCGGCAGATGAAGACGTGGCGCTGGCGGTCTCGACCCTGCGCCCGGTCGTGGCGCTGCGGGCGCAGTCCGGCTATGGCTGGTCCGAAATCAACACCCCGGCCGGCAAGTCGGTCGCCGAGGGGCTGAGCGCCTCGCTGACGCTGACCGCCGACCTGACCCTGATCGACTTTGGCCGCAACCGGCTGGGGATCGAGATCGCCCGCACCAGCGTGCTGGCCACCCGGCAGGCGCTGGTCCAGATCGAGCAAGAGGTCCTGCTGGCGGCGGTGCAGGCCTATGTCGACGTGCGGCTAAGCCAGGAAATCGTGGCGCTGCGCCAGTCGAACTTTCGGCTGATCACGCAGGAATTGCGCGCCGCACAGGACCGGTTCGACGTGGGCGAGGTGACCCGCACCGATGTCGCCATTGCCGAGGCGCGGCTTGCGGCCTCGCGGTCGGCGCTGGCGGCGGCCGAGGGCGACCTTCTGGTCGCGCGTGAGGCCTACAAGGCCGCGACCGGGGCCTATCCGGGCAAGCTGGCCGCGCTGCCAAAGGCCCCGGCGCTGCCCGGCTCGCTGGAGGAAGCGCAGGGTGTCGCCCGCGCGACGCATCCGCTGATCCGGCAGGCGCAGCATCTGGTGACGATCTCGGGCCTGCAGATCGACCTGGCCCGCGCGGCGATGAAGCCGACGATCGGCATGGGCGTGACGCTGGGCACCGATGACGAAGGCCTGGATTCGGCCAGCCTTGGCCTGTCGCTGAACCAGACGCTTTATGCGGGTGGGCGGCTGTCGGCGCTGCTGCGGCAGGCGATTGCCGGGCAGGACCGGTCGCGTGCGGCGCTGCAACAGACGGCGGTCGTGGTGTTGCAGAACGTGGGCGTGGCCTGGGCCGGGCTGCGCGTCGCCGGCGCCTCGATCGAGGCGTCGGATCGCCAGATCCGCGCGGCGCAGACCGCATTCGACGGCGTGCGCGAAGAAGCGCAGCTGGGCGCGCGGACGACGCTGGACGTGCTGGACGCGGAACAGGAACTTCTGGACGCGCGCAACGCCCGTCTGCAGGCCGAAGCGCAGCGCTATGTCGGTGTTTATCAGGTTCTGGCAACAATGGGCCTGCTGACGGTGGATCATCTACAGCTTGGCATCGCCACCTACGACCCCGAGGCCTATCTGAAAACCGTCGAGAAAGCGCCCGCGCACAGCGCACAGGGCAAGAAGCTTGATCGAATTCTGGAAAAGATCGGCGACTGACCCTGACTTGCGACGCTGACACGCGAAAACTGTTGCCGGGCATGGGCTTGGCGCGCTAGGTTCGGGCGTGGGGGCACGTTCGGTCGCGGACATTGGAAGGCGCAGATGACAGAACCGCTTAGCTCTAACGAGATCGAGGATGTCGTTTCCTCGGTCCGCAGACTGGTGTCCACCGACCAGCGTCCCAAACCGTTGACCCGTGATCTTGGCCCGGACAAGCTGCTTTTGACCCCGTCGCTGCGGGCCGTGTCGGACAATCCGGCCCCGGTGGCGATGGCGCCGCTGATCCTGCAGAACGCCATGCCCGGCGACGCGGGGGACGACCGGCTGCATCTGGTCGAGGCGGAATGGGAAGACGAGCTGTGGACCGCGCCCGAGCCGCCTCTGGCCGAACTGGCGCTTGGTGCCGAAGAGGCGGAAGTGCTGGCCGCCGTGACGCCCTGGCCCGAGGTCGCGGCGGGGGCCACAGGGCCCGACGCAGCGCCCGATGCCATGGCCGACACCGCGTGGCCCGAGGCCGAGGCCGACTGGGTCGAAGACGCCGCCCCTGACGAAGACTCGTCGGACGATGACGTGGACGTCGCCGAAATGCTGACCGCCGCGGTGGTCGAGGATGAGGCGTTTCAGCGCCTGGACCAGGCCGAACTGCATGCATTGGTCCGGGCGATGGTGCGCGAGGAGTTGCAGGGCAATCTGGGCGAACGGATCACCCGCAACGTGCGCAAGCTGGTACGGGCCGAGATCAACCGCGCTTTGGCCGCCCGCGCGCTGGACTGACGCAACGACGCACCCCGCAAACGACAACGCGCCCCGTGGGGCGCGTTTTTCGTGGCGACTGTAGCCCGGTTCTGTAGCCCGCTTCAGGCGGCTTCGGCCTGGTCCGCTTCCAGCGCGTGCCGGCGTTCGGATTCTTCGCGCGACAGGGCGACCGAGGTGCGGATGCCTTTCGACACAAACTCCATCAGGCCCTTGACCACGCGTTCGTTCGGGTCGATCCCGGCGCAGGACAGCACTTCGCGTCCGTCACGCGACCGCGCCCAGCGGGCGATCTGGTCCGGGCCATTGCCATATTTCTTGTCGTCGGCAATGGCATCATCCAAAGCCGCAAGCACGACGGCCGCGAACAGCTTGCGCGCGCGTTGGCCCTGCTCGAAGTTGAAGGCGGTGCTGTCGATGGTATCGAGCATCGGCTTTTTCCTTTTTTCTTGGTCTTGTAATTCCTCAGCGTCCGAGGGTTGTAACGATTTGATCACGATTCGGGGCATCAGGTTTCGAATAACTGCTATGCATTTTACGCATGGCTGGAACCCGGACCCTCTGCATCTAGTCGGTGATCCCCGGCACTAACGACGACATTTAGGGGCGGGGCGCAGTATTTCAACCTTTGGTTAGGATTTCCTTGCCGCATCGCCCGCCGCAGCGTCAGTCCAGCCAAAGCCGGGCTTGACCAGCCGACAGGATGCCGGTTGCGCGGTCATGGCGCAGCCAGGCGATGCCAAAGCCGTCGCTCTGGGTGTAAAGCGTCCCCGCAGGCTTGCCCTCTTCCGTCAGGATTTCGCTGCCGACCGGGGCCGCGCCTTCCATCACCACCCGGGCCAGACCCTTGCGCAGATCGGTCTTGTGCTTCATCCGTGCGGTGACTTCCTGGCCGACATAGCAGCCCTTGCGGAAGTCGACGCCGTGCAGGCGTTCAAAGCCGTGTTCCAGGATGTAACTGTCATCGGGGATCAGTTCGATCCGGCTTTCGGGGATCAGATGCTGGACGCGGATCGCGTCCCAGTCGATCTGCGGCGGTCCGCCTGCCGTATGGCCATAGGCCCGCCAGCCAAGCGCGGGATGCCGGGGGTCGGGCAGGGCATCGTCCGGCATCGCCCCTAGCCCGCGCCGGACCTGCAAGGGCGACGGCGCGATCTGCACATCGGCGTGCAGCCGGTACAGCGTCAGCCGCCGCAGCGTGTCGGGGGCCAGGCTGCTGGCGATGTCGATCAGCAGCGGCCCGTCCGCCTGCCGAAGGACGAAGAAATCCGCCAGATACTTGCCCTGCGGGGTCAAAAGCGCGGCCCAGACGATGCCGGGGCCGTCCTGCAGCGGACGCAGGTCGTTCGAGACCAGGCCCTGCAGGAAGCCCAAGGCGTCCGTGCCGGTCAGGGTCCAGAGCGTGCGGTTCGGGGCGGCTTCGCCAGGGGTCAGGTCGGTCATGCGGGAAAGATAGGGGCGAGCGCGGTCCGGCGAAAGGCCCCGCTGCCAAAGTCAGTCGCGCAGTTGCGCCTGTTGCAGCTGTGCGTAAAGCCCGGCCCTGGCCATCAGCGCGTCATGGCTGCCCTGTTCCACCAGCCGGCCCTGGTCCAGGACCAGGATCTTGTCCGCGCCCTTGACCGTGGACAGCCGGTGCGCGATCACCAGCGTCGTGCGCCCCTGTTGCGCGCGGGCCAGGGCGGCAGAGACGGCAGCCTCGGTCCGGGTGTCGAGGGCGGAGGTCGCCTCGTCCAGCAAAAGGACCGGCGCGTTGGCCAAAAGCGCGCGGGCGATGGCGATCCGCTGGCGCTGGCCGCCCGACAGGGCCGATCCGCGCGGCCCGGCGGGGGTGTCCAGCCCGGCAGGCAGCGTGGCGGCAAAGCCGGTCACCTCGGCATCGCGCAGGGCGGCGGCAAGGCGGTCTTCGGTCAGGTCGGTGCGCCCCAGCAGCAGGTTCTCGCGCAGGGTTTCGTCAAACAGCGCGGCGTCCTGGCTGACCGAGGCCAGAAGCGCGCGCTGGTCGGACAGCGACAGGTCCTGAACATCGACGCCGCCGATCAGGATGCGGCCTGCCTGCGGCTCGATCAGGGCGCTGATCAGCTGGAACACGGTGGACTTGCCCGCACCGGACGCGCCCACCAGCGCGGTGACCTTCCCGGCCTCGGCGGTAAAGCTGAGATCGCGCAGGACCGGGCGGTCGGGGTAGTCGAAGGTCACGCCCTCGAACCGGATTTCGGGCGCGCCGGGGGCGGGTTGCGCCCGGCTGGAGGCAGGGCGGCGTCCGGGCGCGCGGGTGTCCAGCAGGGTGAAGATCCGCTCCAGGCTGGCCTCGGCCACTTGCCACTGGCCGGCAAGATCGCCCAGACGGCGGATCGGCTGGAAGGTCAGCGCCATGGCGGTGAAGAAGGCCATGAATTCGCCCGTGGTGCGGGTGCCCTCGGCGACCTCGCGGCCGCCCAGCATCAGGACGGCAAAGAACCCCAGGCCGGTGATCACGTCGACCAGCGCAGGCATTGCGGCGCGACCAAGCGCGGTCTTGACCTCGGCCCGGACGATGGTGGCGACGATGCGCTGGAACCGGCTGGCCTGATAGTCCTCCATCCGGTTCAGCTTGACGGCCTGGATGCCGTGGAAGATCTCGTCCAGCCGGGTGGCGCGCAGGCCCGCCTGTTCGCGGGTGTGCATCGCCTTGCGCCGCAGATAACGGCGCAGGACCACCGCCGGAAGTACCAGCAGCGGCGCGCCGACCAGCGCGGCAGCCGTCCAGACCGGGTCGATCACCAGCGCCACGGCGAAAAGCCCGATCAGCGAGACAAGGTCGCGCCCGATCCCGCCGATCACCAGCGTCGCCGCCCCTTGCGCGGCCAGCGTGTCGCCTTGCACGCGCTCGATCAGCTTGCCGGGCGAATGGGCCTGGAAGAACCCGGACTCCAGCGTCAGAAGGTGGCGCACAAGGTCGGCCTGCATCGCCCCGGCGCTGGACTGGTTGACCCGCGCCAGAAGCCAGCGCCCCAGGACCGAGGTGACGGCGCGCACCAGAAACAGGGCCAGGATCGCCCCACCCACCAGGGGCAGCGCCGCAGACCCGCCGGGGGTGAAGACCCGGTCGAACAGGGGCTCGATCATGTAGCTGAGCAGGCCCAGGGTAGAGCCTTCGATCACCATCATCCCGAAAGCCAGCGCCATCAGCCCCAGGTGCGGCCGCAGATAGCCGCGCCAGAAGCGGGCAAAGAGCGTGCGGGACGAATAGGCGCGGGCGGGCTGCAACGGGCGGGGCCTTTCTGGACTGTGGTCGGGGGTGTAGCGGGAAAGGCCGGTCGGCTCAAGCAATCGACAGCGCGCCCGGGTTGGGGCGGTTTTCAAATTGAGCGCCTTGCGGCGCAGGTCTTTCGTCTCGCCGCTTTGCGTGAAGGACGCAAAGCGGCTCGGGAGCCTCCGGCGGGGATATTTGGGCAAATGTGAAAGGCAGCGGGTCGCTGGCCGCATTGACGCTGACGCCGGGCGGGCCTAGCCATGGCGGGTCAGCGAAGGAGAGACGCATGAGCCTTGCCCACGGCCGCCCCTATCTGGCGATTCCCGGCCCCTCGGTCATTCCCGACCGGGTGCTGCGCGCGATGCATCAGGGGTCGCCCAACATCTATGAGGGGCCGCTGATCGACATGATGGCGGGGCTGTTTCCCGACCTGCGCCAGGTGGCGGGGACGACGGGGCATGTGGCGATCTACATCGGCAACGGCCATGCGGGTTGGGAGGCGGCGAATGCCAACCTGTTTTCCCGGGGCGAAAAGGCGCTGGTGCTGGCGGTCGGGCAGTTCGGGCTGAGCTGGGCCAACAGCGCGCGCGCGATGGGGATCGAGGTCGAGGTGCTGGATTTCGGCAAGTCCGCGCCCGCCGACATGACCAGGGTCGAGGCGGCCTTGCGCGCCGACCGCGGCCACAAGATCAAGGCGGTGCTGACGACGCATGTCGACACCGCCTCGTCGATCAAGACCGACATTCCGGCCCTGCGCGCGGCGATGGATGCGGCGGGGCATCCGGCACTTCTGGCGGTGGACTGCATCGCGTCGCTCGGCTGTGACGAGTTCCGGATGGACGACTGGGGGGTCGATGTCATGGTCGCGGCCTGCCAGAAGGGGTTGATGACGCCCCCCGGCATGGCGTTTGTCTGGTTTTCGGAAGCCGCGCGCCTGCGCTGCGGCAAGTCGGACCTGGCCACGCCCTACTGGGCCTGGGGCGCGCGGGCGGAACCCGAGGAGTTCTGGCAGATCTGGGACGGCACAGCGCCTACCAGTCACCTGTACGGGTTGCGCGCGGCGCTGGACATGATCGGAGAGGAAGGCCTGCCGAACGTCTGGGCGCGGCACCGGGTGCTGGCGGGCGCGGTCTGGGCGGCGTTCGATGCCTGGGCCACGGGCAATCCGCAGATCGGGATGAACGTGGCGGACCCCGCGCATCGCGGCTGGTCGGTGACGGCGGCGCGGTTCGGCGCCCCGCACGCCACGCGGCTGCGCGACTGGTGCGAAACGCAGGCCGGAGTGACGCTGGGCATCGGGCTGGGCATGGCGCCGTCCACCGACCCGGCCTATCACGGGTTCCTGCGGGTGGCGCATATGGGCCATGTGAATGCCCATATGACGTTGGGCGCGCTGGCGGTGATGCAGGCCGGGCTGGTCGCGCTGGAGATCCCGCATGGGGACGGGGCCCTGGCGGCGGCGGCCAAGGTCGTGGCCAGGGGTACGCCCTAGCACCGCCTACGCTTTCGCCCGCCGTTCGCGGATCGAGATGTAGATCGCCGAACCGATCAGGATCGCCACGCCCAGCACGTTCCAGCGGTCGGGCAGGTCGTTGAAGAACCACCAGCCAAAGACGGTGGCCATGATGATCTCGGTAAAGGCCAGGGGGGCAAGCAACGAGGCCTCGCCATGTTCGTAGGCCATGGTGATCAGCACATGGCCCAGCGTGGCCACGACACCAAGGCCGACCAGCATCAGCCATTGCGCAGGGTCCGGCATCTGCCACAGCAGGGGCAGGGCGAGGGTCATCAGCGCCGCCCCTATGGTCGATGTCTGGAACGTCAGGACCATGGCATTGGCGGCCCCGGCGATGTGGCGGGTCATCACCAGATAGGACCCCAAGGCGACGCCCGACCCCAGGGCATAGAACGTGCCGGAGTTCACCTCGACCAGTCCGGGCCGGATGATGATCAGCGTGCCGACAAAGCCCACGGCGACGGCGGCCCAGCGGCGGGGGCCGACCCTTTCGCGCAAGATCAGCGCGGACAGGATCACGATCACCAGAGGGTTGACGAAGAAGATCGCCAGCGCATCGGCGATGGGCAGGTGATTCAGCGCCTGAAAGAACAGGAACGTCGCGCTGAACAGCAGGACCGCACGGGACAGGTGATGCAACGGACGCCTTGGGCGGAACGCAGCTAGCCCCTCGGCCCGGATCGCGAAGGGCAGGGTCATCAGCGCGCCGAACACCGCGCGGGCCCAGACGACGATCAGGATCGGCATCCCTTGCTGTCCCAGAACCTTGGCCAGCACGTCGATGAAGGGCAGGATCGCCATCGCCGTCAGCATGAGACCGACTCCGACAAGCGGGCGGGGAGTGGGGGCAAGCGGCATGGTCTGTCCTTCGGTGCCGTGCCAGGCTAGGCTGGTGCGTCGCCCGGCGCCCGCCCATTAGCGACAGGGAGTCCGCGATGTGGTTCACGACCAGAGAACTGGCCCCCGGCGTCCATGTGACGCTGGAGCCTGCCGTTGATCCGATGTTCCGCGCGGCGATGGTGACGGTCCTGGGCCGGGACTGCGACCTGCAATGGGATTTCGGCTGCGGCGTGCGGCCCTTGCGTCCCGTCCTGCCCTTGTCGGGCAAGCCGGTGATCGGGGTTGCCAGTCACGCGCATGTCGATCATGTCGGCGGGTTCCACGACTTTGCCGACCGCCGGGGGCATGCGCTGGAGGCTGCGGGCTTTGCCGGACTTCCGGGGGTCGAGACCTTTGCCGACGAATTTCGCACCTGGCCCGACGTCGTTCCCGGTGGCGCCCCCGCCGGTTGGACCTTGCGCCCCGCCCCCCTGACCTCGACCCTGGCCGAGGGCGACCGGATCGACCTTGGCGACCGCAGTTTCACCGTCCTGCACCTGCCCGGCCATTCGCCCGGCGGGATCGGGCTTCTGGATGACCGGCTTGGCCTGTTCCTGACGGGCGACGCGATCTATGACGACGAGATCATGGATGACCTTCAAGGGGCCAGCATTCCGGACTACCTGATCACCATGGACCGCTTGCGCCACATCGACTGCCAGCTTGCCATCGGTGGGCACGGGCCGGCGATGGACCGGGCCCGGATGGTTGCGATTGCCGAAGACTATCTGCGCCGGCGCGGCTGATCCGGCTTGCGGAACCCGGCGCGGCGTAGGAAGACTTTCGCCCGAAACCGGACAGGAAGGAACCGATCATGGCTTGGGAACCGCACGGCGCGCATCTGATCGCGGGGGACTGGGTGGCAACCGCCGACACGTTCCCGTCCGAACCGGCCAGCGGGCCGGTGCACCGCTTTTCCATCGGTACGCCCGACCTCGTGGCCCAGGCCTGCGTCGCTGCCGAAGCGGCGTTCTGGACCTATGCCTACACGTCCCGCGACACCCGCGCGGCTTTTCTGGACCGCATCGCCGACGAGATCGACGCGCGGGGCGCGGACATCACCCTGATCGGCACGCAGGAAACCGGGCTGCCCGCCGCCCGGCTGGAGGGCGAGCGCGGTCGCACCGTGATGCAGTTGCGCCTGTTTGCCAGCCACATCCGCAAGGGTGACCATCTGGACCGCCGCATCGACCCGGCGCTGCCTGACCGCCAGCCGCTGCCGCGCCCGGAAATCCGGCTGATCCAGCGGCCGATCGGCCCGGTTGCGGTGTTCGGCGCCTCGAACTTCCCGCTGGCCTTTTCGACTGCCGGGGGGGACACAGCTGCCGCGCTGGCGGCGGGTTGCCCGGTCGTGGTCAAGGGCCACTCGGCCCACCCCGGCACCGCCGAGATCGTGGCCGAGGCGATCCGTGCCGCGATCCGCGCGCTGGACCTCGCCCCCGGTGTCTTCAGCCTGATCCAGGGCGGGGATCGCAAGGTCGGGGCGGCGCTGGTGCAGCATCCCCTGATCAAGGCCGTGGGCTTTACCGGCTCTCTGGCCGGGGGCAGGGCGCTGTTCGACCTTTGCGCCGCGCGCCCCGAACCGATCCCGTTCTTTGGCGAGCTTGGGTCGGTCAACCCGATGTTCCTGCTGCCCGCCGCGATGGCCGCCCGGGCCGAGGCGATTGCAAAGGGCTGGTCCGGGTCGCTGACCATGGGCGCGGGCCAGTTCTGCACCAACCCCGGCATTGCCGTGGTCCACGAAAGCCAGGCCAGGGCGCTTGCCGATGCCACTCTGGCCGCCCTTGGGGCTGTCGGCTCGCAGGTCATGCTGACGGAAGGCATCGCCGGGGCCTATGCCAAGGGCCGCGACCAGATTGCCGGGACCATGGGCGTGCAAAGCCTGCTGACCCAGGTCTGCGACCGCCGCAACGCCCTGCCGCAGCTGTTCCAGGTCCGGGGTGCGGACTGGCTGGACAATCATGCCTTGGCCGAAGAGGTGTTCGGACCCCTGGGCCTGATCGTCACCGTGTCCGGCGAGGACGAGATGCTGGCCATCGCCCGCAGCCTGCAAGGCCAGTTGACCTGCACGATCCACCTGGACGACGGCGACAAACCTGCGGCGCGCAAGCTGCTTCCCATCCTGGAACGCAAGGCCGGTCGCGTGCTGGTCAACGGCTATCCGACCGGGGTAGAGGTCTGCGACGCCATGGTGCACGGTGGGCCTTACCCTGCGTCGACCAACTTTGGTGCGACCTCGGTCGGGACCCTGTCGATCCGCCGCTTCCTGCGCCCGGTCAGCTTTCAGAACCTGCCGCAGGACCTTTTGCCGCAAGACCTGCGCTAGGTCCAGGTCCGCGCCCCCTCTTGGTTTCGGGAAGGGGCGCGGTCAGGGTTTCAGGCCGTCAGGGCCGCGCCGCGATATGCGCTGCCAGCCGTTCGGCATCGCGCCAGGCGCCCCAGATGAACGACGACCCTCGGCAGGACAGCCAGGGCAGGCCGACAAAGTACAGGCCCGCAAGCTCGCTGACCCCCTCGACATGGCGCGGACGGCCATCTTCGCGGAAGATGTCGATCCCGATCCAGCCGAAATCCAGCTTGAACCCCGTCGCCCAGATGATCGTGCTGATGCCCTCGGCCTGCAGGTCCAGCGCCAGGATGGGATCGGTGACCGATGCGGGCAGCGGCATGAAGCGCCGCGCCTCGGGTTCTTCGGGCAGGTCAAGGCCCTGCGCCTTGGCATAGGCGTCGGCCTCGTCCAGGACCGACAGGTAGTTGCGGTCGCCGTTGGCGATGTTGGTGGCCAGGTCCGGCGCGATCTGCAAAAGCCCGTCGCGGTAGGCCCCGGCCCGACCCAGAAGCGTGACGCCCAGGCCCGCCAACCGCCGGAAATCCATCGTGTGCCCGCCATAGGCCCCGCTGACCGCGATGGTGACATGCTCGGTTCCCGGGGTCGGGGCCTTCAGGTCCCACTTGCCCAACTTGCCCAGCCACCAGACGAAATCCTGCCCGCGATAGCGCCGGGGCGGGCGGTCATGCGGCCCGACCGACAGAAAGACGCGGCGGCCGGCGCGGACCAGCTCCTCGGCGATCTGCGCGCCAGAGGACCCCGCGCCCACCACCAGCACCGCGCCCTTCGGCAAAGCACCCGGATTGCGGTAGGCGTTGGAGTGCATCTGGCTGATGCCGGGATCGGTGACAACGGTCGGGATCACCGGCGTCTGGAACGGGCCGGTCGCGACGACGACATTGCGCGCCTCGATCACGCCGTCTGCGGTGGTGGCGCGAAACCCGTCGCCGTGCCGTTCCAGCCCGGTGACCGCGACGCCGGTGCGGACCGGCAGGTCGCGGGTCCGGGCGAAGGTCTCGAAATAGGCGGCGACGGTTTCCTTGGGGGCAAAGACCTCGGGGTCGATGCCGTCGAACTCGGCATCGGGAAAGCGGTCATGCCAGACCGGGCCGTTGGCGACCAGGCTGTCCCAACGCTCGGTCCGCCAGCGCTCGGCGATCCGGGCGCGTTCCAGGACCAGATGCGGCACGCCCAGCTTTTGCAGATGGGTGCTGGTCGCCACACCGGCCTGCCCGCCGCCGATGACCAGGGTATGAATCGTTTCCGTCATCGCTGCTGCCTTTCGCCAAAGGTTAAGATTTCCTGAACGTCCACGATCAAGTCCATGATCCGGAACAGGATTCCGATTTTGTCCACTGTGGACAGTCCCGCGCTATTCATCGCCCGGAACCCCGTATTTCGGGGCCTGGGTCGGATCTTCGGCCCGCTGGACATAGGCCTGCATCTGCGGGGCATAGACCGTCCAGGCGGCCCGCAGCATCCCGATCGGGTCGTCGGCCCAGTCGATCCGAAGGTCGATCACCGGCCAGTCCAGCCGGTCCGCGACCTTGAGGCCCGCCGAATGCACCGGCCCTGCCTCTCCCCCCGCCTGCAGGCCCGCTTCCAGGGCCTGCATCAGCCGCTCTCCCAGGGGGCCGGTCGCCGCCTCGAACGCGGCGACCATCGCCGCCGGGACGCCGGGCCCAGCCAGAAGATTCCCCCCCGACGCACAGTCTGCCCCCGCAGCCTGGCCCCAGATGCCCAGCACCTGACGCCCGGAATGGATCGCCGTCGCCCCCGCCCGGTCAACGACCAGCACCTGCCGATAGTCGATATGCGGGCGATCGGCCGTCACCGCCTGCAACGCCAGCGGCGCGGCAAGCCCCGCCTGAAGCTGGTCCAGCACCAGCGGCCCCAAGGCGGGGTCGGTGATGTTCTGGCTGGCCACCGCGCCCACCCCGGCCCGCACATGCGCGCAGCGGGCGGCAACGGCGGGGGAGGACGACGAGATCACCATCCCGACCTGCCCGGTCCGCGCGCAGCGGGCGACGAGAGAGAAGGTCATGGCGCGTCGTCCGGGATCACGGCGGTCCCGTCGATTTCCACCAGCCACGAGGGCCTTGCCAGCGCGGTGACGACAACCCCGGTCGAGACCGGATGCACGCCCTTGATATACTCGCCCATGGTCCGGTAGACCGCCTCACGATGGCGGACGTCGGTCAGGTAGACCACGACCTTGCACAGGTGGGTCATGTTGCCGCCGACCTCCTCCAAGAGCTGCCGGATGTTCTGCATGACCTTGTGGGTCTGCTCGACCGGGTCATGGCTGCCGATGTCCCTGGCAGTGTCCAGGTCCTGCGGGCACTGGCCGCGCAGGAACACGATCCGGCCCTTTGCGACGACCGCCTGGGCGAGGTCGTTGTCCAGCTTCTGTTCGGGGTAGGTGTCTTTCGTGTTGAACTTGCGGTGGCGAAAATGGGTCATCGTTGGGTCCGTTCGCTAAGGGCGGTTATCGAATAGAGCGCGTGCCGC
>JAKQLM010000249.1 GCA_029567145.1 Pseudomonadota bacterium | reverse complement strand
CGTGAGCATGTTGCCGTTGGCGTCATAGGTGAAGTCGGTGGTGACCCCGCCCACCGTGACAGCCCCCGGCGCGTGGTCGGAGGGCAGGGGGCGGCGTGGTCATAGCTCATCGCGGTGGCGAGGGTCGCGCCCTTCGACCGGATGCGGCCCGCGCGGTCAGTCGCGCTGGTGTTTCAGTTTGTAGGCGATCTGGCGCAGCATGCCGTGGAAGGTCTGCACCTCGGCCCTTGTCAGGCCCAGACGGCTCCACATGTTGCGCAGATTGGCTTTCATCCCCTGAACCTTGGTTTCGGGGAAGAAGAACCCGGCCGCGTCCAGGCGTTCCTCGAAATGGTCGGCCAGACGGTCCACATCCTCGTGGCTGGCAAAGTCGGTGCGGGCAAGTTCCATCACGGATGCGGGCAGGTCGTTGGACTGGCGCTGCCATTCGTAGCCCAGAAGAAGGACGCATTGCGCGAGGTTGAGCGAGGGAAACTCGGGGTTGACGGGCACGGTGACGATGGCATTGGCGCGGATGATGTCGTCATTCTCCAGCCCCGCGCGTTCGGGGCCGAAGAGGACTCCGACGCGCTTTCCTTCGGCCCCCAGGGCGCGGGCCATCTGCATGGCCCGTTCGGGGGTGACGACCTCTTTCACCAGTTCACGCCCGCGGGCGGTGGTGGCGAAGACGAAATCGCAGTCGGCGATGGCGGGGGCGAGGTCGGGGAACAGACCCGCGTGGTCCAGAAGCCGCCCGGCGCCCGAGGCCATGGCGACGGCCTTGGGGTTGGGCCAGCCGTCGCGGGGACCGACGACGCGCATTCGCTCCAGCCCGAAATTCAGCATCGCGCGGGCGGCGGCGCCGATGTTCTCGCCCATCTGGGGGCGCACGAGGATGAAGACTGGAGGGATCATGCGCCACCTTTGCGAAGGGAGTGTCGCCAGATAGGCTAGGCCGTGTTTTGGGGCAAGGAGAACCCAGTGGCATTTGATCCAGGGCTGGCGCAGCTGTTGCGGGATGATCTGGCGGGCGAGGCGGTTGTCGAGACGGCGATGTTCGGGGGGCTGTGCTTTCTGGCAGGGGGGCACATGATCTGCGGGCTGCACAAGGGTGGGACGATGTACCGGGTCGGCAAGGATCGCTATGCCGAGGCGTTGGCGCTGCCGGGGGTGCGGGCGATGCAGATGGGCGCGCGGACGATGGCGGGGATGGTGACGCTGTCGCTGGAAGACAGCGCCGAGGACCGGCTGCGCGGCCCGGTGCTTGCGATGGCGCGGGCGGTGGTGCGGGCGTTGCCGCCCAAGGTAGCCAAGCCGAAGAAAGGCTGATAGACGGGCGCGAACCCTTGACCGGAGCCCGAAATGGCCGCTGAAGACCGCCCGCAGATCACGCTGATCACTCCGCCCGCCTTTGACGCCGAGGTGTTCTCGGACCGGATCGGGCGGGTGCTGGACGGGGTGGAGGTGGCCTGTCTGCGGCTGTCTCTGGGCACCAGGGACGAGGATGTGCTGATGCGCGCGGCGGATGCGGCGCGGGAAGTGGCTCATGCGCGGGACGTGGCGGTGGTGATCGACAACCATCTGATCCTGGCGGAGCGGCTGGGGCTGGACGGGGTGCATCTGACCGACGGCGCGCGGACGGTGCGCAAGGCGCGCAAGGACCTTGGGGCCGATGCCATCGTCGGTGCGTTCTGCGGCATCAGCCGGCATGAGGGCATGTCGGCGGGCGAGGCGGGCGCGGATTATGTCGCGCTGGGGCCGCTGGGCGTGACCGCGCTGGGCGATGGCAACAGCGTCGAGTTCGATGTGTTCCAGTGGTGGTCCGAGGTGATCGAGGTGCCGGTCATCGCCGAAGGCGCGCTGACGGCGGAGCTGGTTGCCAAGTTCGGCCCGGTCACGGATTTCTTTGCCGTGGGCGAGGAGATCTGGTCGGCGGAGGACCCGCTTGCGGCGTTGAAGGCGCTGATGGCCCCGCTGGGCTGACGCGGGGTCCGTTCGGGCGGCAAGCTAGCTTTACGGCCCGCTGATCGGCCATTCTGATCCCCAGGACCGGGTGCCGTCCGTCGCGGCATCGAGCCGCTTGGACGGCGCTGCCGCATCCCCGGTCTCTACCCGTTTTCGGGTGGCAAGGGCGGAGCCTCCGGCGGGAGTATTTGACAAAGAGCAATGGCGGGACTGCGCAGCCGGTGGCGTGTCGTCCGTGCATGGACCCTTGCGGCGGGGTGATCCGGCCTGTGCGGATCGTGTGCGTGGGTCAGAGGTCGCGCTTGCGAGGCGGGGAAAGGGCGGCCGGTCAGCAGGGGTCCGCCGCCTGACCTGGCCCCCCCCTTTACCGCCCGAACTTGCCTTTCAATGCATCGGCGAAGGCGTTGGCCCCGGCTTGCGGGGCGCTTTGCATCGGGCCGCGCGCGGATTTGGCGGGGGCTGTGCGGTCGCGGGCCTGATCCCTGGCCGAGGCCCCGCCGTCCGATTTCATCGTCAGGCCGATGCGTTTCCTGCCGACGTCCACCTCGACCACGCGGACCTTGACCACGTCGCCTGCCTTGACGATGGCATGGGGATCCTTGACGAAGCTGTCGGAGAGTTGGCTGACATGCACCAGCCCGTCCTGATGCACGCCCACATCGACAAAGGCCCCGAAGGCCGCGACGTTGGTGACCGTGCCTTCCAGCACCATGCCGGGTTTCAGGTCCTTGATGTCGTCCACGCCGTCGGCAAAGGTCGCGGTCTTGAAGCTGGGGCGGGGGTCGCGGCCGGGTTTTTCCAGCTCTGCCAGGATGTCGCGCACGGTGGGCAGGCCGAAGCGGTCATCGACGAAATCGCGGGGCTCGATCCGTTTCAGGGCGGAGGGGTCGGCCATGACGGCGCGCAGGTCGCGGCCACAGGCGGCGACGATTTTCCGGGCGACGTCATAGGCTTCCGGGTGGACGGAGGAGGCGTCGAGCGGTTCCTTGCCGCCGCTGATCCGCAGGAACCCGGCGGCCTGTTCAAAGGCCTTGGGTCCCAGACGCGCGACTTTCAGCAGGTCGCGGCGGGTGGCGAAGGGGCCGTTCTGGTCGCGGTGGGCGACGATCGCCTCGGCCAATCCCGGACCGACACCCGAGACGCGGGAGAGGAGGGGGGCAGAGGCGGTGTTGAGGTCCACGCCGACCGCGTTCACGGCGTCTTCGACGACAGCCTCCAGGCTGCGGCCCAGGCGGTGCTGGTCGACGTCGTGCTGGTACTGGCCAACGCCGATTGCCTTCGGCTCGATCTTGACCAGTTCGGCCAGCGGGTCCTGCAGGCGGCGGGCGATGGAGACCGCGCCACGCAGGCTGACGTCAAGGCCGGGAAACTCCTTGGCGGCGAGTTCGCTGGCGGAATAGACCGAAGCCCCTGCTTCCGAGACGATCACCTTGACCGGCTTTTCACCGGGCAGCACGGTCAGGATGTCGGCGACCAGCTTTTCGGTTTCGCGGCTGGCGGTGCCGTTGCCGATCGAGATCAGCTTGACGCCATGCTTGCCGATCAGCCGGGCGAGGGTGACTTGCGCGCCGCGCAGGTCGTTCTTGGGTTGGAACGGATAGACGGTCTCGGTGTCCAGCACCTTGCCGGTGGGGTCGATCACGGCGACCTTCACGCCGGTGCGGATGCCGGGGTCAAGGCCCATGGTGGCCTTGCCGCCAGCGGGGGCGGCGAGGAGGAGGTCCTTGAGATTGCGGGCGAAAACCCGGATCGCCTCGGCCTCGGCGGCTTCGCGCAGGTCGGCCATCAGGTCCAGCGTCAGGCTGGTCCTGAGCTTCACGCGCCAGGCCCAGGCGGCGGCATCCTTCAGCCAGCGGTCACCGGGGCCAGCGTTGCCAGCCCCCGCTGCCGTCGCGCAGGCGCGTTCGGACGGGCTGTCGCCGCGCGGGGCGTCGGCGTCGATTTCCAGATCAAGGGTCAGGAAATCCTCATTCCGGCCCCGGAACATCGCCAGCGCGCGGTGGCTGGGGACCGAGTGGAACGGTTCGGAATGGGCGAAATAGTCGCTGAACTTGGCCCCGGAAAGTTCCTTGCCCTCGATGCCCTTGGCGGTCAGCTTGCCGACCTTGCGCATGTGATCGCGCAAGCGGCCCAAGAGACCCGCGTTTTCGGACAGGCCTTCGGCCAGGATGTCGCGCGCGCCTTCCAGCGCAGTTTTGGTGTCGGGGAAGACTTCGGAGAGGTGGCCCTGCGCCAGCGCCGTGGGGTCCGCGCTCCGGTCGGCAAGGATGGCATCCAGCAGGGCCTGCAAGCCCGCCTCGCGCGCGATCATCGCCTTGGTGCGGCGCTTGGGCTTGTAGGGCAGGTAGATGTCTTCCAGTTCGGCCTTGGTGGTGGCCCCGGTGATCGACTTGGCCAGGGCGTCGGTCAGTTTGCCCTGTTCGGTGATCGACGACAGGATCGCCGTGCGCCGCGCCTCAAGCTCGCGCAGGTAGGACAGGCGTTCCTCCAGCTTGCGCAACTGAGTGTCGTCGAGACCGCCGGTCGCCTCTTTGCGGTAGCGGGCGACGAAGGGGACGGTCGCGCCGCCGTCCAGAAGTTCCACCGCCGCGCTGACCTGTTGCGGGGTGGCCCCGATTTCGGCGGCGATCAGGCGGGGGATCTGGGTCAGGCTCATGCGAATCCTCGGGTCTGGGGAGGCGCACCCTAGCGCCGCCCCACCCCGAGGTGAAGCTTAGCCGTGCTTGACCCACAGCTTGCGGCTGAGATCCTTGATCCGGTCGGCCAGGGTCTGGTTGACCATGTGCACGATCAGCGCGCCGCCCGACAGGATCAGGATCGAGCCCCGGAAATCACGGAAGAAGTCGGTCCAGGACCAGCCGATCTCGACCACAAGGCCGAAGGGTGCGCGCAGCCAGCACCAGCCTGCCCAGTCCCCGCCGGCCGCGACACAGGCCTGGAACAGCGACCGGTAAAGCTGAACCGCCAGCGCCGTCATCAGGGCCACCGTGATCAGGTTCGTCACCTTGCGCTGGCGCACGATGCGGCGGATGTCGCGATGGGCCTGGGGGTCGCGGGTCATCGCCACAGGGGTCACCGCGCCGGTTGCGTCCATCATGTCGAACGCCTCGGGCAGGATCAGCGGGGTATAGCCGTTGGCCCCGTGGCGCATCTTCGCCTCGGCCGAGCCGTGCAGCACCGGGCGCTGGCCATCCGCTTCGGGGTGATCGGTGGCGCGCGGGGTATAGCGGTAAAAGCTGGCCAGCCCGGCGCGCGAATCGTGGATCAGCGCCTGCGGATAGCAGCCGTCGCGGTAGCGGTCGATCAGGCGGGGTTCAAAGGCCAGACCGGCGGCCCGCGCCTCGTCCGCCATCCAGATCAGCGGGTCCAGCGCGACGGCGTTGTCCGGATAGCCGCCACCCACGTCCGAGTGCATGCCGGCGAACCAGATTTCCTTGGTCTCTGGACCGGTCGAGCCGTCGTCGCGCAGGCGCTGGTCAAAGCGGATCGGGTGGAAGGTCAGGCGTTCGTCATCCAGTGCCAGGGCATGGCGGACCGATTGCACGATGGGGCTGCACCGCTTGTTGCGGAACTGGAACGGCCAGAGGACGCGGTTCACGACATTCGCAAGCAGCTTGATCGGGATGCCGTAGGCCTCGACCGTGTCGTAGACGCCCATGAAATGCACCTTGACCGCCTTTGGTGCGATGTCGGGCGTCTGGGCGTCCTGCACGGCGGCGTGCTGCATCTGGCGCAACAGGCTGCGCTTGGCCCAGATGATCCCGTCGCGGGCCAGCCGCACCAGCGAGATCAGCGGGTTCATCTGCCAATGGCGCGGGTTCCAGACCGAGCGGCCCGGCAAGACCAGCGGAGCCGTTTCGGTCCGGTAGGCCCGCCAGGCCCCGGCAGCGTTGCGCGTCATCTCGGCATTGCCGACGGGCTGTGTGTCGATCTCGCGCGGCATCAGGCCCTGCATCGCGATCATCCCGGCCAGGGCCCGCACGGTGAAGGCCCCGCGCGAAAAGCCGAAAAGATAGATCTGGTCCCCCTTGCGCCAGTTCCAGCACAGAAAGCGGTAAAGCTTGCGCACGTTCGACGGCACGCCGAACCCGGTCGCCCCGTCCAGCGCCCGCACAACCCGGTTGGACGAGGTGCCGACCCCGGGAATATAGCGCGCGATCTGCTGCAGGCCGTCCGGGTTCAGCCGTTTGTCCAGCGCGTTGTAGAGCCGCCAGATGTTCGATTCCTGCACCGAATAGGCGTTTCCGGTGCCATCGGCAAAGATCACGATCCTTTTGCCTGGGCGGGGGTCTTCGGTTGCGGTCGGGGCCGAGGCTGCGTCCTGCACGGTCGTCTCCTGAAAGGTAGGTGGGCCGTAAGGCCGGAAAATGCGCGTTCAAATAAGGAAAAGGATGCCACAGACCGCACAGGGCGCAAGCGAAACCTGCACGGGCCCGGGTGGTCGATTCATGACTTGGAGGGGATGGTACAGCTTCCCCGGCTCGAACGGGGGACCTCTAGATCCACAATCTAGCGCTCTAACCAACTGAGCTAAAGCTGCACTTCGGCGCGACATAGCGCCAAGGACGGCGCGATGCAAGACGTAGAGCGTGATTTCCCGGTCCTGATCCACCACATCCGGCCCAGGGGCTGACGCGCAGCGTGGCTATCAGCCTACTGGACAGCAAACGCCCCCTGCGGTAGCCAATCGGGATGAGCATCAACTCTCCCAGCGATGTCGCCGCCAACCTGCAGATCGGGCCTACCGATGCGGGCATGGTCAGGATATATGTCGAGGTTGAGGGCGGGATCGACCTGCCCCTGGATTTCGACCCGGAAGAGGCGGAAGAAATCGCCGAAGAATTGCGCGCCGCAGCCGAAGCTGCGCGGGCGATGGGATCGAAACCGGCAGGAAAGCCGAAGAAACGCTGATCCGACGCGCCAGAGTTCCTTTGCAGGAATTCCGGGTCCTATCCTGAAAAGCCGGGATCGCGCAGCATTTGCAGCCGCCCGGCTGCCGTGCGGGCAAAGGTTCGCAGCACCACCTTGCGGCGCGCGCCGGACAGGGGTGTTTCAGGGGCCATCCGCACCACTTCGGCATCCCAGGCGTCGGCCAGGATCAGGCCGGTGCCTTCGGGCAGAAGCTCCACCGGGAAACTGGCATCCACCGCCCAGAAATAGCGGTCGCACCAGTCAAGGTAGCCCTGCCATTTGCGGTCGGCGCGATAATCGGCGCGGCCGGACTTGCATTCGACCACCCAGACCTCGCCGCGCGGCCCCAGCGCCATGACATCGACGCGCAGGCCGGGGCAGGGCACAAGTTCTTCCACACAGACAAAGTCAAGCGCGCGCAAGCCACGACAGACGCCGCGTTGCAGGCGCTGGCCGGGCAGGGGCGGCAGGTGTTCGACAGTAGGATCGACCGGCATGTCCATCGCAACAATATGAACCAAAGGTGAACATCTGTCCAGCCTTGCGGCCCGCCCTGCCAAGCCCTATCTAGATAGGTGGCGGGTGCTGCTCTTCGCGTGTGGGGCCTCTTTTCCAGTGGCCGATAAGCAAGCGAACGGGGGCTGGCTCTGCCTGGATCCTGGTCCAGGTATCTGGCGCCCACCTGAGACCTCTGGCTCTCGGGAAAACCCCGGTCCTCACGGTTGCTGCGGGCCCGCCACCCTACCGTCTGGGGGTCGCCTTTGCGGTGACCTTGACCGGCACGGGAACCAGACCAGGTTCGCGCACCGGTTCGCGG
>JAKQLM010000234.1 GCA_029567145.1 Pseudomonadota bacterium | reverse complement strand
CAGGGCGACCAGGATCAGCGGATGCGGGGCCTGCAAAAGCCACAGGATGCCCGCGATCATCGCGTCCATGACGGCCGAGATGGCGTCGAACAGCGGTGAAAGGTTGTCCTTCATCCAGTCGAAGATGGTCTTCGCCACCTTGCCGACCGGGATCTTGTAGTCCGTCAGCCAGTCCATTCCTGTCCCCCCGGTCAGAAAAATCGGCCCCGGGTTGGTCCCCGGGGCCTTGTTTTCTTACTGAAGCGCGGCTTCGACGGCCGCCACGGCGTCGCCGCCGTCCTTGGTGGTCACGCCGTCCAGCCAGGGCTTCCAGGCGTCGGTGTTCGCGGCAAGCCAGGCTTTCGCGGCATCGGCCGGATCGGCCCCGTCGTTCAGGATCGCGCCCATGATCTCGTTCTCCATCTGGAGCGAGAAGGCGAGGTTCTGCAGCAGCTTGCCCTGGTTCGGGCATTCCGCGACATAGCCCGCGCGGACGTTGGTATCGACCACGGCACCGCCGAAGTTCGGACCGAAGAAATCGTCGCCGCCGGTCAGGTAGGTCATCTTGAAGTTGGCGTTCATCGGGTGGGGTTCCCAGCCGAGGAAGACGATCGGCTCACCCGCGTCGGACTTCTTGGCAACTTCGGCCAGCATCCCCTGTTCCGAGGATTCGACCAGCTCAAAGCCGTCCAGGCCGAAGGGGCCACCCTCGATCATCTCCAGAAGGATGCGGTTGCCGTCGTTGCCGGGCTCGATCCCGTAGATTTCGGCGCCAAGCGCGTCCTTGTGGGTGGCGATGTCCTTGAAGTCGGCGATGCCAAGCGCGGCCCCGGCTTCGTTGGTGGCCAGCGTGTATTTCGCGCCTTCCAGGTTGGTGCGGACGGTTTCGACCTTGCCCGCGTCGCGGTGCGGGGCAAGGTCGGCCTCCATCGTCGGCATCCAGTTGCCAAGGAAGACGTCAACATCGCCTTCGGCCAGGCCGGTGTAGGTCACGGGGACGGAGAGGACCTTGATTTCGGTCTCATACCCCAGCGCCTCGGCGACGAGCGCGGTCGCGGCGGTGGTGGCGGTGATGTCGGTCCAGCCGACATCCGAAAAGACGATCTTGTCGCAGCCTTCGGCAAAGGCCGAACCGGCCAAGGCAAAGGTGACCACAGTGGTCAGGAGGGTGGAACGAAGGGTCATGGGGGCTCCCTGGTTTTTTGTTGATTGACGAGTCAATAAACTTCGCCCTTATTCGGTTTGGCAAGTATTTTTTGGGGCCGCGCCGATGCCGAAGCTAGGAATGGAGCCTATCCGCAAGGAAGCCCTGGTGAAAGCCACGATTGTCGAGATCGGGCGTGCCGGGTCTTTGGACGTCACCGTCAGCCAGATCGCCAAGCGGGCGGGGATGTCTTCGGCCCTGGCGCACCACTATTTCGGGTCGAAGGAAGACATGTTCCTGGCCGCGATGCGCCATATCCTGACCCTGTATGGCGCGGAAGTGCGCGGTGCGCTGGCGGCGGCGGATGGGGCCGAAGGCCGGATCAGGGCGATCCTGCGGGCCAGTTTCAGCGCCAGCAACTTTCGGCGCGAGGCGGTCAGCGCCTGGCTGAACTTCTGGGTGCTGGCGCAAAGCGTGCCGCAGGCGCGGCGGCTTTTGGCGGTCTATCAAGGGCGGCTGCGGTCGAACCTGATCGCGGCGCTGCGCCCGCTGGCGGGGGATCGCGCGCCGGAAATCGCCGAATCACTGGGCGCGTTGATCGACGGGCTTTACCTGCGCGAGGTGCTGAAATCGGGGGCTCCGGATGGCGCGGCGGCAGTCGATCTGGCGCTGCGACATCTGGAAGCGGAACTGGAACGGGGGGCCTGAGATGCACGCGGACTATGTGATCGTGGGCGCAGGCTCGGGCGGATCGGCGCTGGCCTACCGGCTGGCCGAGGCGGGCAAGCGGGTCGTCGTCATCGAACATGGCGGGTCGGATGCCGGACCATTCATCCAGATGCCGGGCGCGCTGAGCTATCCGATGAACATGGGGATCTACGATTGGGGGTTTGCCACCGAACCCGAACCGCATCTGGGCGGGCGGGTGCTGGCGACCCCGCGCGGCAAGGTGATCGGCGGGTCGTCATCCATCAACGGGATGGTCTATGTCCGGGGCCACGCCAAGGACTATGATACCTGGGTCGAAATGGGCGCTGACGGCTGGGGCTATGCCGATGTCCTGCCGTATTTCAAGCGGATGGAGCATTCGCACGGCGGCTCGGGCCCCGAGTTCCGGGGATCGGACGGGCCGTTGCACATCACCCGCGGCTCACGCGAGAATCCGTTGTTCGACGCCTTTATCGAGGCGGGGCGGCAGGCGGGTTACCCCGTCACCCAGGACTACAACGGCCAGCAGCAAGAGGGTTTCGGCCCGTTCGAGGCGACGATCTACAAGGGGCGGCGCTGGTCGGCGGCGAACGCCTATCTGAAACCGGCGATGGCGGGCGGGAACGTGCATATCGTCCGGGGGTTTGCCCGCAAAGTGGTGATGGAGGGCACCCGTGCCGTGGGGGTGGAGATTGAAGCGCGCGGCGCCATCCAGGTGATCCGCGCCAAGGCCGAGGTGATCCTGGCGGCGTCCTCCATCAACACGCCAAAGCTTTTGATGCTGTCGGGCATCGGCCCGGGCGAGCATCTGCGCGAGCATGGGATCAAGGTCGTCGCGGATCGCAAGGGCGTCGGCGCGAACCTGCAGGACCATCTGGAAATCTACATGCAGTTTTCGGCCAGCCAGCCGATCACGCTGTTCAAGTACTGGAACCTGTGGGGCAAGGCCTGGGTCGGCGCACAGTGGCTGTTGACCGGCAAAGGCCTCGGCGCGTCCAACCAGTTCGAGGCTTGCGCCTTCATCCGGTCCAAGGCCGGGGTGGAATACCCGGACATCCAGTACCATTTCCTGCCCATCGCCGTGCGCTATGACGGCAAGGCGGTCGCGGCGGGCCACGGGTTTCAGGCGCATGTCGGCCCGATGCGGTCGAAATCGCGCGGGTCGGTCACCTTGCGGTCGGGCAATCCGGCCGACGCGCCGGTCATCCGGTTCAACTACATGTCCGACCCCAGCGACTGGGAGGATTTCCGCCGCTGCATCCGCCTTACGCGCGAAATCTTCGGGCAGGACGCCTTCAAGCCCTATGTGAAGGACGAACTTCAACCGGGTCCGGGGCATGAGACCGACGCGCAACTGGATGATTTCCTGCGCGAACATGTCGAAAGCGCGTATCACCCCTGCGGCACGGCGCGAATGGGGCGTGCCAGCGATCCGATGGCGGTGGTCGATCCGGCCTGCCGGGTGATCGGGGTCGAGGGCCTGCGGGTCGCCGACAGCTCGATCTTCCCGCAGGTGACGAACGGCAACCTGAACGCGCCGTCGATCATGGTGGGCGAAAAGGCGGCGGACCTTATCCTTGGCCGCACGCCGCTGCCGGCCTCGAACCTGGAGCCGTGGATCAACCCGAACTGGCCGGTTTCCCAGCGTTAGCTTGATCCCGGTCAAGGCCGGGGCGGGCGGGGTGCCCTAGACTGTGCAGGACAGTCAAAGGGAGATACCGATGTCGAACACCCCGCACACGCTGCACGAGGAATTTCCGGCAGACGCGCAGAAGATCAGCGCGTTGAAGGTCGCGGACCCGAATTTCGCCAAGCTTCTGGTCGATTATGACGTGGTCAACGACAAGGTCCACAGGTCTGAATCCCGGCTTGATTTTCTGACCGAAGCGGAAGAGCAGGCGCTGCGCAGAACGCGGTCGCACATCAAGGACCAGATCGCGGCGGCCTTGCAGAAGGCCTAGCCGATCTCGTACGGCAGGATATCGCGGGCGTTCGGGTTGATCTTCAGGCGGCCCTCCAGTGGCGGAACCGACCTTTGGTGGCAATTCGTCCGCTCGCAGATCCGGCAGGAAATGCCGATCGGCTCGAACCGGCCTTTCAGGTCCAGCCCGTCGGAATAGACGACCTGGGCCGCGTGCTGCACTTCGCAGCCAAGCCCGATGGCATAGCGCCGGACCGGGGCCAGAAAGGCTCCGGCCGGTTTCGAGACGTCCCTCGCCAGGCACAGATAGCGCACGCCGTCCGGGGTTTCGGCCAGTTGCCGAAGGAATTTCCCTGGTGTTTCAAAGGCCTGATGCACGTTCCACAAGGGGCAGGCCCCGCCGAACCGGGCAAACTGCAACCGGGTGGAGGAGTGGCGTTTCGTGATCGTCCCCGCCTGATCGACGCGGACAAAGAAGAACGGGATGCCCTTGGCGCCGGGGCGTTGCAGGGTGGACAAACGGTGGCCGACTTGTTCCATGCTGGCGCCGAACAGGTCGGCCAGGCGTTCAAGATCGTGGCGCTGATCCTGCGCGGCGGCCAGGAAGGCGCGGTAGGGCAGAAGGGCCGCCCCGGCGAAATAGTTGGCCAGCCCGATCTTGGCGATGTCCCGCGCCTCGGGGGTCGAGAAGCGGGCGAGGTCAAGGGTCGCCTCCAGCAGGTCATTCTGGGTCAGAAGCGCGACCTGATGCAGAAGCTGAAAGCGTTGCGAGGGGCTGGACGCGCGGGCGGATATGTCCAGACGGCGCGCGGCGGGATCGTAGTGGCGCAAGGGTGCTTCGTTCGAATAGTGCAAGGATATGCCGTTGCGGCGCAACAGGTCGCGGGCCAGAAGATCGACGGGTTTTCCATCGGTTGAGGACGCGAACAGTTCCGCCGCCCGGTCGATGGCATCAAGGTAATTGTCGCAATAGTGAAAGAAGTCGCGCACCTCTTCCCAGGCGGAAGGGCGGATCGTCGAGTCTTCTCGCCCCAAAGCCTCGTCCAGTGAGGCCAGGCGTTCATGGGTCTGCCGGTACGCGCGGTGCAGGTTCAGGAAGGCGCGGGCCAGCGCAGGCGCGTTCGAGGCCGCAAGCCGCAGGTCGGCGACGGGCGGGGTGGCCGAGGTGAAGACCGGGTCGGCCAGCGCCTCGCGCATGTCGGTCACAAGGCGTTCGCTTTCGCCCACGGTCAGTTCGGTGACGTCCAGCCCGAATTCCTGCGCCAGGGCCAGCACTACGGCGGCGCTTACGGGCCGGTGGTTGTTCTCCATCTGGTTCAGATAGGGCAGGGACACCGACAGCTTGTCGGCAAAGGCCTTTTGCGTCAGGGCCAGACGGCTGCGGATCTCGCGCAGCTTGACGCCCGCATACAGTTTCTGGATCGCCATGCCGCCCCCTTCTTTGCAAAGCCAGTGTCGGCTTTGCAAAGCGGACGCGTCAAGCGCCGATCTGCCGGGCGCGGCGGATGACGAACAGGATCGCCACCACCGACGCAAGCGACGAGGCGAGCATCAGCAGGATCAGCGGCATCTCGGTCGCGCCGGGGCCCAGCAGGACGCCCGCAAAAGCGGCCAGCGCCGCGCCCCCGCCTATCAGGATCGCCCCGCCCAGGCCCGAAGCCGTTCCGGCAAGATCAGGCCGGACCGACAGCATCCCGGCGTTGGCGTTCGGCAGGCAGATGCCGTTGCCAAGGCCCATGAACACGGTCAGCCCGAAGAACATGGTCGGGCCGGACAGCCCGGCCAGCGTCAGAAGCGCCAGCGCCGCCAGCCCGACCGAGGTGACGATGCAGCCGATCAGGATCATCCGGTTCATCCCGATCCGCACCGAAAACCGCCCGGCAAAGAAGTTGCCCGCCGCATAGCCGATGGCGGTCAGGGCGAACAACACTCCGACATGGGTCGAGGACAGGCCGAACACCTTGTCGCCCACATATGGCGCACCGCCGAGATAGGCGAAAAAGCAGCCCGAAGCAAAGGCCGCGGACAGCGTGTAGCCCCAGAACCGGCGCGAGGCGAACAGGGTTGGATAGGTCCGGATCTGGTCGCGCAGGCTGACGTTCCGCAGGGTCGCCGTCTCGCCCAGATCGGCCCAGACCAGCGCCAGCACGGCGATCCCCAGCCCCAGCAGCAGCGCAAAGTTCGCCTGCCAGCCGTAAAGATCGTCCAGCACGCCGCCGATCACCGGGCCGATCATCGGCACCAGGCTCATCCATGGTCACATAGCCGATCATGCTGGCGGCCTCGGCGTCGGCCACCATGTCGCGCACGACGGCCCGTGACAGCGCCATGCCCGAGGCGATGACGGCCTGCCCCATGCGGAAGATCAGAAAGACCGTGGCATTTGGCGCAAACAGCGTGCCCAGCGTGGCCAGAAGAAACAGGATCAACGACCCGATCAGCACATTGCGCCGTCCGTAACGGTCCGAAATCGGGCCGATCACCACCTGCAACGCCGCCGACAGCGCCAGATACAGCGCCACCGACTGCTGCATCACCCCGTAGGGCACGCCGAAATACGCGGCCATTCCGGGCAGCGAGGGCAGGAAGATGTTCATCGTCAGCGCCGACAGCCCGGCCAGCAGGATCAGCGTGACAATCTTCGGCGGCGTGGTCCGGTCAAGGAAGCGGGGGGCTTGCATGGTGCAAGGGCTACGCCTGCCCGGCGGGAATGTCCACCGCTGGCGCGGCGTCATCGCGGTGGGGAAACGGTGCCGATCAGGCCCACTTGTGAAAGATGAAGAAGGCCCCCAGCGCGATGCAGGCAAAGCCGAGAAGATGGTTCCACATCAGCGGCTCTTTCAGATACAGCACGGAAAACACGGCGAAAACGGACAGGGTGATCACTTCCTGGATCGTCTTCAGCTCGGCCGCCGAAAAGTGGCCATGGCCGATCCGGTTCGCCGGGACCATCAACATGTATTCGAAGAACGCGATCCCCCAGCTGACCAGGATGACCGTGACCAGCGCGGTCGTCTTGTATTTCAGGTGGCCATACCAGGCGAAGGTCATGAAGATGTTCGAGGCCAGCAAGAGGCCGATGGTGATGACGGGAATGGGAAGG
>JAKQLM010000228.1 GCA_029567145.1 Pseudomonadota bacterium | reverse complement strand
TGACCTTGCCGCTGACGCCGTGCTGTTTCGCGGCGCACGCGGCGGGCCGGTCAACCCGCGGCTGATCCAGGCCGCGATGGAGCGGGCGCGCCTGCGGCTTGGACTGCCCGCCAGCGCCACGCCGCATGCCTTGCGCCACAGCTTTGCCACGCATCTTCTGTCGGCGGGGGGGGATCTGCGCGCGATCCAGAAGCTGCTTGGCCATGCGTCGCTGTCCACGACACAGGGCTATACCGCCGTCGACGCCGCCCGGCTGATGGAGGTCTACGAAAAAGCCCACCCCCGGGCCTAGCAGGACATGCCCAACCTGTTGCGCCCCGCGCCGATATCCGCCATCAAGGCCCGATGAACCCGCGTCTGAAAGCCCTGTCCGTCCACCTGCTGACCGCCTCGGGCGCGGTGCTGGCGATGTTTGCCATGCTTGCCGCCGTGACCGAAGAGTGGAGCCTGATGTTCCTCTGGCTGGTGGTGGCGCTGATCGTCGACGGGATCGACGGCCCCCTGGCGCGCAAATACGACACGCAGAAGAACTGGCCGACCTATGACGGGGTCCTGATGGACCTGATCGTCGATTACCTGACCTATGTCTTCATCCCGGCCTTCGCGCTGTTCAAGTCGGGGCTGCTTCCTGGCTGGACCGGGTGGCTGGCGATCATCGTGATCTGTTACGGGTCGGTCGTCTATTTCGCCGACACCCGGATGAAGACCAAGGACAAGTCGTTTGCGGGGTTCCCGGCCTGCTGGAACATGGTCGTCCTGGTCCTGTTCGCCACCGAACCCGGCGAGATGGTCATCCTGCTGGTGGTGATCCTGCTGACGGTGACCATGTTCACCAACCTGAAATTCATCCATCCGACCCGGACAAAACGCTGGCACGAGATTTCGCTGGCGATCTGCATCGCCTGGATCGCGCTGGCCGGTTGGGCCGCCTGGTGGGACTTCAACGAAGGTCCGGTGGCGAAATGGCTTCTGGTGCTGACCTCGCTGTACCTCGTTCTGGCCGGGATCGTGCAGCAGATGGTGCCCGAAGGCATCCGCCGGGTGCGATAGAGTCAAGATCCGCAAGCAAGGATCCAGCCCTGCCTCACAGGCGTGTCAACATGACCCCCGCCACGATCACGACCGAGGCGATAGCCTTTTCCCGGCCCATCCTCTCACCGAAGACCAGCCAGCCGATCAGCACGGCGAACAGGATCGACGTCTCGCGCAGGGCGGCCACCACGGCAATCGGTGCCAGGGTCATCGCCCAGATCGACACCGCATAGGCCCCGTAACTGGCGACCGAGGCAAAGGCCCCCATCCGCCAGGCGTGCCAGTCCCGGGGGATGACACCCCAGCCGCGCAGGGCCAGCATCCCAAGGGTAAAGAACGTCCCGTCCGCCACGAAGACCCAGGCCACATAGGCGGCGGGCGAGCCGGAGACCCGCGCGCCCATCCCGTCGATCAACGTATAGGTCGCCGTTGCAAGGGCGCTGCCCAGGGCAAAGGGCAGAAGCTTGCGGTCCTCGCCGCTGGTGAAGACGCCCCGCGCCATCAGCAGGATCCCGGCGGCCAGGACGGCAATCGCCAGATACTCCCGCCCGGTGACCGCATCGGCCAGAAAGACGGCCCCCACCAGCGCCACCACCATCGGCGCGGCACCCCGGGCGATGGGATAGACCCGGCTCAGGTCGCCCCGGTCATAGGCATAGGTCAGAAAGAACTTGTAGGCGAAATGCGTGCAGCCCGCCGCCAGAACCCAGGGAACGGCCGCAGGGTCAATGGCGGGCGTGAACAGCACCACCGCAAGGCCGATCGGCACCTCGACGATCGACAGGATCACCATCCCGCCGACCTTGGAGGTCCCCAGCTTGATCAGCGCATTCCACAGCGCGTGCAGGAAGGCCGCGCCAAGGACGGCCAGAAAGACACCAAGGGTCACGGCGCACCCGTCATGAAATCGTTACAGACTGGCTAAGCCCCGACGCCAGGCGACACAAGCAGGCCGATAGGTCCAGCCGCCCGCTTTCGATAGGGTCAGCGGGCCTTGGCGGCCTGCCGCTCCATCGCCTTGACCTGGGTCCGCGCGCCCCAGCCGACGGCGAAAAAGCAGATCACCAGGCTGATCACCGCCATGACGCCGACCAGCAGCGGAAATATCTCGTCGATTTCGGCTTGCGACATCATCTCTCCCGACATCGCCAGAACCAGAAGCTGGACCGAGAACGGCACGCCGTTCCAGGCGAAGACCGCCCACAGCATCCCAAAGGTCACGGCCAGACCCAACAGGGTTGCCACCACGGAAAACAGCGCCTTTTCCTTCAGCGTCAGCCGCCGCTTGGCCGCCGTGCCCCCGATCTGACCCGCCGCCATCGCCGCGGCCATCATCATCAGAATGCCAAGCGAGCCGGGCAGTTCGACATCGGGCAGGACGTATTCAAACACCGCCAGCGCCAGATTCAGGATGATCAGCGTGCCCAGAAAGACGGTCAGCATCTTGGCCATCGGCGCGGATTCGGTTGGTGCGGTCATGGTCCGGTCCCTCGATTATTGTTTCAGGGCGCACACTTGCGGCGTGCCAAGGGGATTGGCAAGGCCGGATTGTCACAGCAGCAGCACGCCCTCGTGACGCAACAGCGCGGCCTTGGTCTCGACCCCGCCCGGGGCGGAAAAGCCGCCGAACCAGTCCGTGCCGGTGACGCGGTGGCAGGGGATCAGGATGGGCAAGGGGTTGGCCCCGCAGGCCTGTCCGACCGCCTGAGCCGGGGCGTTCACGGCCCGGGCGATCTGGCCATAGGTCCGCGTTTCGCCCATCGGGATCGCCGCCATCGCCCGGCGCACGGCAGCGTGCAGCCCGTCGCCCCAGTCGAAGGGCAGGTCGAACCGTTGCAGGCGCCGGTCGAAATAGGCCTGCACCTGCCGCGTGGCGTCGTCCAGCAAGGCGGACCCTTCGCCCGGATCGTCGCGCCAGTCCAGCCGGACCAACAGGCCCCGGTCCTCGACCAGCGTCACCGGCCCGAACGGCGTCAGGATCACCGCACGCGTAGGGTGGGCAATATTGCCCACCTTACCCGGTCTCCGTCGCGGTCACCCCAGCGCCTGCGAACAGCGCGCGCAGGTGCCCGGATGCTTGTGCGTGCCGACGTCCGGCAGCACCTTCCAGCAGCGTTCGCATTTCTGGCCCTGCGCCGGGTGGAACGTGACCGCGACCCCCGGCACATCCGGCAGGGTGAACGCCTCTGCCGGCACCGACCCGATCGACAGCGCAAGGCCCGAGGTGATGCACAATTCGGCAAAAGCCTCGGCATCCAGCCCCAGATCGTCGCGGTCCAGGAACACCACCGGGGCCGCCTCCAGGCTGGACCCGATCACCTTCGCCGTCCGCTGCAGTTCCAGCGCGCCCGTCACCACCCGGCGTGCATCGCGGATCTTCTCCCACTTCGCCGCCAGCGCATCATCGCGCCACGCCTTTGGCGTTTCAGGAAAATCGACCAGATGGACCGAGGACTCCTCCCCCGGAAACCTCTCCAGCCAGACCTCTTCCATGGTGAAGACCAGGACCGGCGCCAGCCAGGTCGTCAGCCGGTGGAACAGGATGTCCAGCACCGTCCGGCAGGACCGGCGGGTCAGGCTTTCCGGCGCATCGCAGTACAGGCTGTCCTTGCGGATGTCGAAATAGACCGCCGACAGGTCCGTGGTGCAGAAGGTGAAGAGCTTCTGGAACACGCCCTGGAAGTCGTATTTCGCATAGCCTTCGCGCACCTCGGCATCCAGTTCGGCCAACCGGTGCAGCACCCAGCGCTCCAGTTCCGGCATCTGGGCCGCATCCACCCGTTCTGCTTCGGAAAACCCCTTCAGCGCCCCCAGCATGTAGCGCATCGTGTTGCGCAGGCGGCGGTAGCTGTCGGCCACGCCTTTCAGGATTTCCTTCCCGATCCTCAAGTCGACCGTGTAATCCGACTGCGCCACCCAAAGCCGCAGGATATCGGCACCATATTCGCCGATCACCTCTTGAGGGGCCGTGGTGTTGCCAAGCGATTTGGACATCTTCATGCCCTTTTCGTCCAGCGTGAATCCGTGCGTCAGCACCCCCCGATAGGGCGCGCGCCCCTTGGTGCCGCAGGCCTGCAGCATCGACGAATGGAACCAGCCGCGATGCTGGTCGGTCCCTTCGAGGTAAAGGTCGGCAAGCCCGTCCTTCGACCCATCCACGCGGTCACGAAGGACAAAGGCGTGGGTCGACCCGGAGTCAAACCACACATCCAGCACGTCATCGACTTTGACATAATCGGACGGATCGACGATGCCTTCCAGCATCCGTTCCTTGAATCCTTGCACAAACCAGACATCGGCGCTTTCCGCCTCAAACGCCGCGATGATGCGGGCGTTGACTTCGGCGTTGCGCAAAAGAAAGTCGGGGTCGGTCGGCTTGGCCCCCTTTTTCACGAAGCAGGTCAGCGGCACGCCCCAGGCGCGCTGGCGGCTCAGCACCCAATCGGGCCGCGCCTCGATCATCGAATGCAGGCGATTGCGCCCCGTCGCCGGTGTCCATTCGACCAGTTGGTTGATCGAGTTCAGCGCCCGGGTGCGGATCGTCTGACCATAGGTCGACATCCCGTCCTCCAGCGGCTTGTCAATCGCGACGAACCATTGCGGAGTATTCCGGTAGATCACCGGGGCCTTCGACCGCCAGGAATGCGGGTAGGAGTGCTTCAGCTTCGCCTTGGCGAACAGCGCGCCGGAATAGGCCAGCTGCTTGATGACGCTGACGTTGGCCGGGCCTTCCTTGCCATCGGGCAGGATGATGTGCTGCCCGCCGAAAAGCGGCAGGTCGGGGCGATAAGAGCCATCCGCCTCGACGTTGTAGGTCATCGGCAGCCCGAACTTGACCCCCATCTGATAGTCGTCATCGCCGTGAGAAGGCGCGGTATGCACAAACCCCGTCCCCGCATCATCGGTGACATGGTCGCCGGGAAGCATGGGGACGTCATAGTCCCACTCG
>JAKQLM010000187.1 GCA_029567145.1 Pseudomonadota bacterium | reverse complement strand
CTATCTGCACGGGCTGACACCGGGCGGCGCGGCCCTGGTCGCGCAAGTGACCGACCGCCTGCGCGCCACCCCGATGCAAGAAATGCGGCTGGCCTTCGATCCGGCCTGCGCCTTCCTTTTCGACAGCGACGAGCAGCGGCTGCGCTAGTCCCGCCGTAGCCTCGATCCCGAAAGCCAAGGACCTTCTGCATGACCGACCTTCACCGCGCCGCCGGCGATATCCTGCGGGAAAACGACCGGGGCAGCTACACGATCCCGACCAGGGGGCTCTATCCCTTCCAGTGGAACTGGGATTCCTGCCTAACCGCGCTTGGCCAAAGCCATTTCGACGAAAGCCGCGCCTGGACCGAGATCGAGACCCTGTTCGCGCATCAATGGCCCGACGGCATGGTCCCCCACATCATCTTTCACACCCCCGACGACGGCTATTTTCCCGGCCCCGATGTCTGGGCCACCGGCAGGCCGGTCCCGACCTCGGGCATCACGCAGCCCGCCGTTGCCGGGTTCGCCATACGCAGGCTCCTTGACCGCTCGACCGACCGCCCCCGCGCGGCCGAGCGGGCGCGGCGCCTTCTTCCGCAGATCAGCGCCTGGCACCGCTGGTTCTATCGGACGCGCGATCCGGCGGGCGAAGGGCTGGTTGCCATCATCCACCCCTGGGAATCGGGGCGCGACAACTCGGTTGACTGGGACGATGCCTTTGCCCGCGTGCCGACCGACGGGATCGCCCCCTACACCCGGCGCGACACCCAGCACGCCGCGCCTGAGCATCGTCCGACGAAAGAGCATTACGACCGCTACCTCTGGCTGGTCGAACATTTCCGCGCGCTTGACTGGGACAATGCCCGGCTGCACGACGCCTCGCCGTTCCGCATCGTGGACCCCGGCTTCAACGCCATCCTGATCCGGTCGGCCAGCGATCTTGCCGATCTGGCGCTGACCTTGGGCGAAACCGCCCTTGCCGCCGAAAACCGCGCCTTTGCCGACCGCGGGACCGCCGCGCTGGAAAGCCTCTGGTCAGAGACCGCCGGGCAATATCTCTGCCGCGACCGGGTGACCGGCACCCTGATCGACAGCCGGTCGGTCGGGGGTCTGCTTGCCGTCTTCGCGCCGATCCCCGCCCAGCGCGCCGCGCGCATCGCCGACACGATCGACCGTCAGACCACCCGCTACCGCGTGCCGTCGCACGCCCCCGACGACCCGCGCTTTCAGGTCCAGCGCTATTGGCGCGGACCGGTCTGGCTGGTCGTCAACTACATGATCGGCGACGGACTGGCGCGTGCGGGGCTTGCAGGGCCGGCCAAGGCGATCACCCGGTCGTCGCTTGACCTGATCCGCAGGTCCGGCTTTGCGGAATACTACGACCCCAGCACGGGCACGCCGTTGGGCGGCGGGCGTTTCACCTGGACGGCG
>JAKQLM010000180.1 GCA_029567145.1 Pseudomonadota bacterium | reverse complement strand
CGTGAGGGGCGATCCCAGCCGCCGTTCAGGATCGCGACATGATCGAACTCAAGCCCCTTGGCGCGATGGGCAGTCATCAGCAGCAGCCCCCGCTGTTCGCCCCGCACATCCCGCGCCCATTCGCCGAACCATTGCGCGATGTCGGGCACCGGGGCGGCCTTTTCCACCAGTTCGCGTGCGAGGGTGCCAATGCCCTCGCCTATCAGGTCGGTCCAGCGGGATTGCGGCTGCGCGTTCAGGATCGCGACCAGATCGGAGATGGTCAGCAGCCGGGCTCGATCTGCCAACAGGGTACGGACGAAGCCCTGCATCTCGCGCATGCGCCAGAGATTGAGCGGCTTCTCATTCGCCATGTCGATGGGAATACACAAGCTTTCGGCATAGGCGCGGACAGGTTCCAGCCGCCGCCAGTCGCGGGCGATCACGGCGCAGCGACGCCAGGACCAATCCGGGTCCAGTTGTGACAGGCGCAGCAGTTCGTCCAGTGCAGCCACCGCCTGAGCGGCATCGCCTCCCGAATCCAGCAGGGTGACCCGCCCCTGCGCCACCGGGTCCAGCGCCGTCCAGTCGCCGCCCGGCATCGCCTTGGCGCGGGCGCGGTTCACCGTGATGTCGTGGCCCGCCTTCATGCGCTGGGCCGCTGGGGCAATCACGGCGTTTGCCGCCGCGATGATATGCGCTGTGGAGCGATAGTTCTCGGTCAGCCAGACCGGTTTGGCGGCATAATCGGCCTCAAAGCGGCGAATGAATTCGATGCTGGCCCCGGCGAAGGCGTAGATGTTCTGGTCATCGTCGCCCACGGCAAAGAGGCTGATGCGCAAGTCATCCTCCAGTGACCGACCCGCCACGGCACCGATCAGAGCATATTCCTCGGGGCCGACATCCTGATATTCGTCCACCAAGAGCCAGCGATAGCCCTGGATCAGCGTCTCGCGCAGCGCCTCGGCCTCTGCCTTAGTCAGACCATCCCCTCGCAGCAGGGCCACGGCCTGCATGACGATCCCGTCAAAGTCGCGCGGGCCCTCGTGGTCACCTGCCAAGCTTGCCCCCATCAGCCGCATCGCCAGCGCGTGGCAGGTTGACACCGTCACCCCCGCCGCGTCATCCCCGATCAGGCGGCGCAGGCGTTCGCGGATCTCAGCCGCCGCGTGGCGGTTGTAAGTCAGCACCAGAATGCCGCGCGGGTCTTCGCGCTTCACGCGGATCAG
>JAKQLM010000173.1 GCA_029567145.1 Pseudomonadota bacterium | reverse complement strand
TGGCCTGATCACGGGTGAGTTCGCCCACGATGCGGCCTTCGTTCATCACATAGATCCGGTCGCACATGCCCAGAAGCTCGGGCATCTCGCTGCTGATCATCACCACGCCCTTACCCATCTCGGCCAGCTGGTTCATGATCCCGTAGATTTCAAACTTTGCGCCCACGTCGATGCCGCGCGTGGGTTCGTCCAGGATCAGCACTTCGGGGTCGGTGAACAGCCATTTCGACAAGACCACCTTCTGCTGGTTGCCGCCCGACAGGTTCACCGCCTTCTGGTAGACCCCCGGCGTGCGGATCGACATCTGCTTGCGATAGACTTCGGCCACTTGCGTTTCGCGCCGCTTGTCCAGGACCGTGCGCTTCGCCACCCCCGCAAGGTTCGCCAGCGTGATGTTGCGGGTGATCGGCTCTTCCAGCACAAGCCCCAGCGCCTTGCGGTCTTCGGTCACATAAGAAAGCCCCGCGTCGATGGCCCGCGCCACGGTCGAGGTGTCGACCGGCCGGCCGCCCATAAGGATCTCGCCGCTGATGGTGCGGCCATAACTGCGGCCAAACAGGCTCATCGCCAGTTCGGTGCGCCCGGTGCCCATCAGGCCCGCGATGCCGACGATCTCGCCCTTGCGGACGGTAAAGCTGGCCGACTTGATCACCTGCCGCCCGGCCTGTTCGGGGTGCCAGACGTTCCAGCCCTTCACCTCCATCAGCACGTCGCCGATCTTCGGCACCCGTTCGGGGTAGCGGTGCGCCATGTCGCGGCCCACCATGTCGCGGATGATGCGGTCTTCGCTGATCTCGTGGCGGTCCATCGTGGACACCGTCGCCCCGTCGCGGATCACGGTGATCCGGTCGGCGACGCGGCTGATTTCGTTCAGCTTGTGGCTGATGATGATCTGCGTGACGCCCTGCGCCTTCAACTCCAGCATCAGGTCCAGAAGCTTCTGGCTGTCGTTTTCCTGCAAGGCCGCGGTCGGTTCGTCCAGGATCAAGAGCCGCACATCCTTGGCCAGCGCCTTTGCGATTTCAATCAGTTGCTGCTTGCCGACGCCCAGCTTTTCGACCTTGGTCGTGGGCGCCTCGCGCAAGCCCACCTTGGCCAGCAACGCCTCGGTCCGCTGGAAGGTCTCGGGCCAGTTGATCACCGGACCGCGCGCGACCTCGTTGCCCAGAAACAGGTTCTCGGCAATCGACAAAAGCGGCACCAGCGCCAGTTCCTGATGGATGATGATGATCCCCTTGGCCTCGCTGTCGCGGATGCCGCGCAGGGCCAGGATCTCGCCGTCGTAGTGGATTTCCCCCTCATAGGTGCCATGCGGATAGACCCCGGACAGCACCTTCATCAGCGTGGATTTCCCCGCGCCATTCTCGCCGCAGATGGCGTGAATCTCGCCCGGTTCCACGGTCAGCGTCACGCGGTCCAGCGCCCGCACGCCGGGGAAGACCTTGCTGATCTCCCGCATTTCCAGAAGTGCGGCCATTCTTCCCCCCTCGCAAAGTCATGCCCGCCGGGACCACGGGGAGCGCGGGTCCGGCGGGCATGTGCCGATCAGCTTACTTCAGCTGGTCAGCGGTGTAGTAGCCGGATTCCACCAGCACCTTCTCGATGTCGCCAACGCCCAGCGAGATCGGCTCCAGCAGATAGGACGGCACGACCTTGACGCCGTTGTCGTAGGTCGAGGTGTCGTTGATCTCGGGCTCGCCGCCCGACATGATCGCATCGACCATCTTGACGGTGACGCCAGCCAGCGCGCGGGTGTCCTTGAACACGGTCGAATACTGCTCGCCCGCCATCATCGACTTGACCGACGGCACTTCGGCGTCCTGGCCGGTGACGATCGGCATCGGCAGGTCGCCCGAGCCGTAGCCCACGCCCTTCATCGACGACAGGATGCCGATGGACAGGCCGTCATAAGGCGACAGCGCGCCATGCAGCTGCTTGTCGCCGTAGTTCGCCGAAAGAAGGTTGTCCATCCGCGCCTGAGCGACCGCACCGTCCCAACGCAGCGTGCCGACCACGTCCATGCCCATCTGGCCCGACGGGATCACGATGCTGCCGTCGGCAATCAGCGGGTCCAGGACCGACATCGCGCCGTTGTAGAAGAAGAAGGCGTTGTTGTCGTCCGGCGAGCCGCCGAACAGTTCGACGTTCCACGGCTTTGCATCGGGGAAGCGTTCCTTCAGGCCCGCCACCAGCGATTCCGCCTGCTGCACGCCGACCTTGAAGTTGTCGAAGGTGGCATAGTAATCGACCGCACCGCTGTCGCGGATCAGGCGGTCATAGGCGATGACCTTGATGCC
>JAKQLM010000141.1 GCA_029567145.1 Pseudomonadota bacterium | reverse complement strand
CCATGATCGCGCCGGGTCGCTTCAGCCAGCCACGCCGGAAGGCAAGCCAGGTCAGGACGACCAGCAGCACCAGCCCCTCCAGTGCGGCCTGGTAAAGCTGGCTGGGATGGCGGGCGCAGACGCCGACCAGTTCGGCGCAGTTCTGAGCCGCGCCGGGGAAGATCACGCCCCAGGGCAGATCGGTCTGCCGACCCCACAGTTCGGCGTTGACGAAGTTCGCCAGCCGCCCAAGCCCCAGACCGACCGGGACGGCCAGCGCCAGAAGGTCGCCCATCGACAGCATCGCAATGCCATTGCGGCGGCAGAACAGGATGCCCGCGACGACGACCCCGGCAAAGCCGCCGTGAAAGGCCATCCCGCCCTCCCAGACATAGGGAATGCGCCAGGGTTCGGCCAGGAAAACAGCGGGTTCGTAAAAGATCACATATCCCAGCCGCCCGCCCAGCATGACACCGGCGACGGCCCAGATGAAGAACTGCTCGACCTGTTCGGCGGTCAGGGGGGGCCCGGCGGCCCACAGCCGGGGGATGCGGATCGCGCGCAGGATGATCCACCAGCCGTAGAGAAGCCCCACGATATAAGCCAGCGCATACCAGCGGATGCCATAGGTGTGGCCGCCCACGTCGATCGAGACCAGAAACGGTGAAAAGTCGGGAAAGGGGATCATGCGGCCATCCGAAGGTTTGCCCGGTTGTCGCGGCGGGGCGCAGCGAAGTCAACCGCGGCTTGCCCTGCAGGCGGGGCGGGGCCATATAGGACCAAAGCCGACAGAAGGAGACTGCCATGCAGACCCGCAACAAGTTTCTTGACGACATGAGCCAGCTGATGACCAACGCGATGGGCGTGGCGCAGGGCGCCAAGACCGAGGCGGAGACCGCGTTCAAAAGCCTGGTCGATCGCTGGATGGCCGACCGTGAGTTCGTGACGCGGGAAGAGTTCGACGCCGCCCGCGCCATGGCCCAGAAAGCGCGTGAGGAAAACGCGGCTCTGGAGGCCCGGATCGCCGCGCTGGAAACCGCGCTGGCCAAGAAGAAGTAACGCGTCGGCTCAGGTTCGCATCAACCGGAACGCGGCGGACGCACCCCAACCCGCCAAGGCGGCCAGCACCAGCGAGATCAGCCCGTACAAGAGCGGCTGTTCTTGCGCGAGGTTGAAGACCCAACGCTCCAGCCCCTCTTTGCGGACACCGATCACCCGGTCCTGCGTGGCGATGACCCGCTTGTCGCGCAACAGGAACAAGCGGACGTTGTATTCGCCTTCGGTCAGGTTGGCGGGCAACACGACATCGGTGCGGAACAGGGTTTCTTCGGTCAGCTCGACCTTGCCTTGCAGGACGCGGTAGCGGCCTTCGTTGGTGCGGACCCGCAGAAGGCCCAGGAGGAATTCGCCCGCCTTGTCGGCATCCGAGGTGATGCCCACGGCGCGGATCACCCGTTCGATGGTGATGGCGTGGCGCAGGTTGTCGGTGTCGGACAGGATGTGATCCAGCGGCCCGGTGGTCGCGACGGCGTAAAAGCTGGGCGCGCTGGACACCCGGACTTCGGCGTTGTTCAGCCAAATGCCCGCCACCCGATCCTTGCGCCGCACCACGACCGGGGTCGCCGGGCCTTCCACGGTCACGATCACCTCTAGCGGGCCCTGGCCTTCCGGCGGGGGGGCCTCACGCTTGACCGCCCCGTAGATCAGGATTTCGGACCCGTCGAAATCGGCGGTGATCGACACGCGGTTCTGGCTCATCCCGGCGACGATCTGCTCTTGCGCCTGGGCGGGCGCGGACAGGCCAAGCAGGAAAAGCAGCGCCCGGATCATGGCAAGGCCCCCATGGCGACCGAGTACAATTCCTCCGGGGTGACCAGAAGATCGACGGCAATGCGGATCGACACGGTCAGCACCAGCAGCGACAAGAGGATGCGCAACTGTTCGGCCTTCAGCCGCATGCCGACGCGGCTGCCGATCTGCGCGCCGACGACGCCGCCCAGGATCAGAACCAGCGCCAGCATCATGTCGACGGTCTGGCTGGTGACGGCATGCATGACCGTGGTGAAGGCGGTGACGAAGATGATCTGGAACAGCGAGGTGCCGATCACGACCTTGGTTGGCATCCCCAGAAGATAGATCATCGCCGGGACCATGATGAACCCGCCACCGACCCCCATGATCGCGGCCAGAAAGCCGACGGCGGCCCCGATCAGCAGGGGCGGGATGACGCTGATGTACAGCCCGCTGGCGCGGAACTTCATCTTCAGCGGCAGGCCATGCACCCAGGAATGCACATGCGCGCGCCGGACCTGCACCCCGGTCTTGCGGGCGCGCAGCAGGCTGCGCAGGCTTTCCTGGAACATCATCGCGCCGATCAGGCCCAGGAAGATGACATAGGACAGCTGCACGAACAGATCGACCTGCCCGGCCTTGGTCATCAGCCGGAACACCCAGACCCCGATGGCCGATCCCGCCAGGCCACCGGCCAGCAGCACCCAGCCCATCGTGAAATCGACGCCCTTGCGGCGCATCTGCGCCAGCACCCCCGACACGGACGAGGCCACGACCTGGTTCGCCCCGGTGGCCACCGCGACCGCAGGCGGCACGCCGATGAAGAACAGAAGGGGCGTGATCAGAAAGCCGCCACCGACCCCGAACATGCCCGACAGAAAGCCCACGATCCCGCCCAGCCCCAGGATGAGGAAGGCATTGACCGAGACCTCGGCGATGGGGAGGTAAAGTTGCATCTGGGCGGCCCAATCGGGGCGGGGTGGCGGGGGCAAAAGCGGCGGGCTGATCAAAGGCTTGCGCGCCTTTGCCAGCGAAGTCAAACGCCCTGTGCCATCACCTTCGCGTGCGCAGGAATTCCCGCAGGATGCGTTCCAGTTTTGCCGCACCAAGGGGGGCCATCGCCTTGGTGTGCTCGTGCCCGATCTTCTCGTCCGACATGCCCGCGGCCATGTTGGTGATGGTGGAAATCGCCGCCACCTTCAGCCCCAGAAAGCGGGCCAGGATCACCTCGGGCACGGTGGACATGCCCACGGCATCGCCCCCCAGAAGCTTGAGCATCCGGATTTCGGCAGGCGTCTCGAAGCTGGGGCCAGAATACCAGCAGTAGACGCCTTCGGGCAGCGGAAGGTCCTGACGTGCCGCAGCCGCTTTCAGCGACGCGCGCAAGCCAGGGTCATGCGCGTCGGTCATCGGGACGAAACGCGCATCCGTCTTTTCGCCGATCAGCGGGTTCAGGCCGGAATAGTTGATGTGATCACCCAGAAGCATAAGATCGCCCGGTGCGATATCGGCGCGCAGCGACCCGGCGGCATTGGTCAGGATCAGATCGGCGGCACCCAGCGCCTTTAGCACCTGCAAGGGCAGCAACATCGCCCGGGGATTGCCGTTTTCATAGTAGTGCTCGCGCGCGCCGAAGACCGCGACGCGGACGCCTTCCAGCGTTCCGATGTGCAGCTGCGGATTGTGGCCCGAGACGCCGACATGCGGAAAGCCGGGCAAGTCGGCATAGGGGATCGCGACGCCCTTGACCTCATGCGCCAGATGGCCAAGGCCAGAGCCGAGGACAAGGCCCAACGCCACCGGGTCGGCACCGGCGCGGGATTGGATCAGGCTGGCAAGGGTCGCGGCATCAGTCATCGGCGGCTCGCTTGGCTGGCGGCGCGCGGGGGTTTCACACCCCCGCACCCCCGTGGGATATTTGTCCAGAGAGGAAGCACAATTTTAGTCGAATTGTTCGGATCAGCGTTCCTTGACATAGGGCTCCCCCCCGGCGCGGGGCGGGATGGCCTTGCCGATGAAGCCCGCCAGCACGACGACGGTCAGGATATAGGGCAGGGCGTCCAGGACGGGGACGGGGATCTTGACCTGCACCACGGACTGCACGACGTCGGGGCGAAGCGCGAGGGCCTGGAAGAAGCCGAACAGCAGGCAGGCCCACAGCGCGGCGACCGGGCGCCATTTGGCAAAGATCAGCGCGGCAAGGGCGATGTAGCCACGGCCGGCCGTCATCTCGCGGCCAAAGCCCGCTTGCAGGGCCGTGGCCATGTAGGCCCCGGCCAGCCCGCACAGCACCCCGGTGATCGCCACGGCGGCAAAGCGCAGCCCGACGACCGACACGCCTGCCGTGTCCACCGCCGCCGGGTTTTCGCCCACCGCGCGCAGGCGCAGGCCGAACCTGGTGCGGTTCAGGACCCACCACGACAGCGGCACCGCCGCAAGGGCCGCATAGACCAGCAGCGAATGGCCCGAGATCACCTCGTGATACAGGGGTCCCAGGATCGGCACGCCTTGCAGCGCATCGGCAAAGGGCAAGCTGACCGGATTGAACCGCGCCGCACCCTCCAGCGGTGGGGTGCGGCCACCTTGCCCGAACAGCGCCTGCGCGACCAGCACGGTGATGCCCGAGGCCAGGAAGTTCAGCGCGACACCGGAAATCAGCTGGTTGCCCCGGAAGGTGATCGACGCAACTCCATGGATCGCGGCAAAGATCAGCGAGGCGCCGATCCCGGCCAGAAGGCCGACCCAGACTGACCCGGTCAGCGCCGCCACCGCGCCCGACGCCATCGCGGCGGCCAGCATCTTGCCCTCCAGCCCGATGTCGAAGATGCCCGACCGTTCCGAGAACAGCCCGGCAAGGCAGGCCAGCAGCAAGGGTGTCGCCAGTCGCAGGGTCGA
>JAKQLM010000113.1 GCA_029567145.1 Pseudomonadota bacterium | reverse complement strand
ACAAGGAGCCGCCGTTCTTCTTCACCAAGCCCGCCGATGCCGTGGTGGAAAGCGGCAGCCGCATCCCCTATCCGCCCGCGACCAACAACTTTCACCACGAAGGCGAGTTGGTTGTGGCCATCGGCAAGGCCGGGGTGATGGTGTCCGAGGCGGATGCGCCCGCGATGATCTGGGGCCATGCCGCTGGCAATGACCTGACCCGCCGCGACCTGCAGGCCGAGGCGAAGGCCGCCCGCCGCCCCTGGGACATGGCCAAGGGCTTTGACAAGTCCGCCGTCGTGGGGGCGATCCGTCCGGGCCAACTGCCCGACGCCGCCCTGCGCTGCACGGTCAACGGGGCGATTCGGCAAGAGGCGCGGCTGTCCGACATGATCTGGAGCCCCGCGGCCATCATCGCCGCCCTGTCGCAGATGGTCAGCCTGTCGCCGGGCGACCTTATCTTCACCGGCACCCCCGCCGGGGTCGGCCCGCTGACCCGGGGCGATACCTGCAAGGTCGAGATCGACGGGCTGCAGTCGGCCACCGTCACCATCGCTTGACGCCGGGGCCCGATTTCTTTGAAGAAATCGGACCGGAGCCTTCAAAGGCTCCGATGCGGAATTTTCGAAAATTCCGCTCTCACGGCTTCGGCCGATCGTCCCATTCTTTCGTCAGGATCCGGTGCGAATCGCCTTCGGGATCGTCAAACTGCCGGGTCTTCATCGCCCAGAAGAAAGCCGCCAGCCCGATGCCGCCCAGAAACAGCGATACCGGGATCAGGATCGACAGGATTTCCATCTAGCGCAGCCTCATCGCGTTCAGCGACACGGTAATCGACGACAGGGACATCGCCAAGGCCGCAGCCAGCGGTGTGGCCAGCCCGACCAGCGCCAGCGGCACCGCAATGACGTTGTAGCCGCCCGAGATCAGGAAGTTCTCGACCATCCGCCGCGCCGATTGCCGCCCGATCCGCACCGCATCGGCGATCGGGGCCATGTCCTGGCCCAAAAGCACGATGTCGGACGCCACCCGCGCCGCGTCCAGCGCCGTGGCGGGCGAGATTGACACATGCGCCGCCGCCAGCGCCGCCGTGTCGTTCAGCCCGTCGCCGACCATCAGAACCTTGCGACCCGCGCCCGACAGGTCGGCCACCCGGGCCGCCTTTTCCGCCGGAAGCACGCCAGCGCGCCAGTCGGCGATGCCCAGCCGTTCGGCCAGGGCGCGGACCGGGGCTTCGGCGTCGCCGGACAGAAGCTCGATCCGCA
>JAKQLM010000112.1 GCA_029567145.1 Pseudomonadota bacterium | reverse complement strand
GCCCGCAAGGCCCGCGAACTGACCCGCCGCAAGACCGCGCTGGACGTGGCAAGCCTGCCCGGCAAGCTGGCCGATTGCCAGGAACGCGATCCGTCAAAGTCCGAGATCTTCCTCGTCGAAGGTGACAGCGCCGGGGGGTCCGCGAAACAGGGCCGCAGCCGGTCGAACCAGGCCGTCCTGCCCCTGCGCGGCAAAATCCTGAACGTGGAACGCGCCCGCTTTGACCGGATGCTTGGCAGCCAGGAGATCGGGACCCTGATCACCGCGCTTGGCACCGGGATCGGTCGGGATGAATTCGACATCAAGAAGCTGCGCTACCACAAGGTCGTCATCATGACCGACGCCGACGTCGATGGTGCGCATATCCGGACGCTGCTGCTGACCTTCTTCTTCCGCCAGATGCCGCAACTGATCGAGGGCGGCTATCTCTACATCGCCCAGCCGCCCCTGTACAAAGTCGCGCGCGGTAAGTCCGAGGTCTACCTCAAGGACCAGGCCGCGCTGGACGACTATCTGGTCGAGATGGGCACCGAAGGCGCGGTCCTGCGCCTGCAGGACGGCACCGAAATCGCCGGCAACGACCTGGCCCGCGTCATCGAAGGCGCGCGCCAGTTCCGCCGCGTGCTGGACGCCTTCCCCACTCACTACCCCCGCGCGATCCTGGAACAGGCCGCTCTGGCCGGGGCCTTTGATCCCGGCAACGCCGATGCCGACCTGCAACTGGTTGCCGACACGGTCGCCAAGCGGCTGAACCTGATCGCGCCCGAGTTTGAGCGCGGCTGGCAGGGCCGCATCACGCAGGACCACGGCATCCGCCTGTCCCGCATCCTGCGTGGCGTCGAAGAACTGCGGACGCTCGACGGCGCGGTCCTGCGGTCGTCCGAGGCCCGCCGCCTGGCCGTCGTGGCCGGTCAGTACCGCGAGGTGTACCGCGACCCGGCCCGTCTGGTCCGCAAGGACCGCGACCAGCTGATCCACGGGCCGATCGACCTGCTCAAGTCCATCCTGGCCGAAGGCGAAAAGGGCCTGTCCCTGCAGCGCTACAAGGGTCTGGGCGAGATGAACCCGAACCAGCTGTGGGAAACCACCCTCGACCCCGAGGCGCGGACCCTGCTGCAGGTCAAGGTCGATGATCTGGCCGAAGCCGACGACATCTTCTCCAAGCTGATGGGCGATGTCGTCGAACCCCGGCGTGAGTTCATTCAGGCCAACGCCCTGTCGGTCGAACATCTCGACTTCTAAAGCGGCAGATACCACAGCGCCAGGAACGGCCCATCGCCCGACCGCATCGCGTGCCGGATCCCCGGCGGGTTGTAGATGCACCCCGCCGGTCCCGGGTCGGCCCAGTCCATCCGGGCGTTCCACCACTCACCCGGCGACAGTGGCAGGTAGACCTCTTCCGGCGCGTGATCGTGATCCACATAGCGCACGCCCGGAGCCATCACCGTGACGCCGACCCAGACGTCAGTCCGCACCTCAAGACCCCCCGGCCCCAGGATCACCGCATTGGCATGGCTGTCGCGAAACGCGCCCTCTGACCCTGCCCGCGGGGCCCAGCGCAACTGCCCCTCCACCGCGGCAAAGGCCGCACCCAAGGCAGCCCGCGCCTGCGGCACGTCCGACAGCGCCCGCCCGACCCAGTCGCAGACCGGCACCCGCGCCGCCGCAACGCCCGGCCCGCCCACCGTCCCCAGCCGCGCAATCACCGTTTCGGCCGCGCGCAGGGCCTCACCCCTGCAGGCCGCCCGCAGCGCCGTAGCTGACTGATCGACAAACGCCTGGACTGCCGGATTGCGGGACATGTCACTCCTGGTGACCCCGGATGGATTCGAACCATCGACCTGCCGC
>JAKQLM010000110.1 GCA_029567145.1 Pseudomonadota bacterium | reverse complement strand
GAAAAGGGTGTTCATCGCAGCCCTGACCGCCGCCGTCATCTCGGCCGCGCCCGAAGGGTTCATCATCGAATAGCTGACCCGGCTCATCAGATCTTCGCCAAACCGGATCTGCGGGTTCATCAGGCCTGACGAGGCCACGACGTCCCCAGTCCGCAGGTCACAAAGATGCCCGGCGATGGTGGTCGACCCAAGGTCCACCGCGACGCCATAGATCGAGCCTTCATAAAGCCCCGGCCAGACCTGCATGATCCGCGGCGTATCCGTCGGCGCCACCTGATGGAGCGCGACCGTGACCTTCCATTCCCCCTTGCGCAAGATCGGCTGCAAGGCCGTCAGGACCGGCAGATCTATGGTGACGTCCTTGAACCCCCACTGGTCGCGCAAAGCATCCGACAGGCGTTCCAGATCGCCCGACGGGTCGTGCATGTCGGGTTCTGCCACCTCGACGAAATGCAGATGCACCGACGGGTCCATCCGGATTTCCCGCGCCTCGACGCGCTTCCTCACCACCTGCTTGTGAACCTGGCTTTCCGGCGGCACGTCGATCACGACATCGCCCATCACCCTGGCCTGACAGCCCAGGCGCCGCCCGTCGATCAACCCGCGAATGCGCTTGTAACGATCCTCGACCGCGTTCCATTCGCTCAAGGCATCCGCCTCGACCGTCACGCCATGCTTTGGGAATTCGCCATAGCCGGGGCTGATCTGGCACTTCGAACAGATGCCCCGCCCGCCACAGACGGAATCAAGGTCCACCCCCAACTGCCGCGCCGCCGTCAGAACCGGAGTGCCAAGGGCGAACCGCCCCCGCTTGCCCGAGGGGGTGAAGATCACAAGTGCATCGTCGGTCATTGCAAGGCCCACTTCTTCTGCGTCTGGCGGTTGTAAACCGCACGAGCGTCAGGGCAATGCCCGATTGCGGCACCTTCCCTCCCTATTCCGGCACGCGCCTCTTTCGGCGGGCGGTCGGACTGTAGATCAGGCCGATCTTCTGCCAGCTCTTGCGCGACAGGCCTGCCCTCGGACGCCCGGAACAATAGTCCAGAGAACGCGACATCTCGACCGGGTTCGGATCGCG
>JAKQLM010000106.1 GCA_029567145.1 Pseudomonadota bacterium | reverse complement strand
CATCTTGGCGGAAGGGACCACCTCGACCAGAAGCCCTTCGTCACTCAGGGCGCGAATGAACGCATCAACGTCGTCGATCATGTCCACGGGCGGCGGCTCATTGCCCCGCACCACGATCCGGCGGTCGGCGACGTTGAAGACGGTCACATCCTCGGGCAGGTGATACACCGGGCGGCCCTGCGCGTCGGTGGTCTTGTAGATCTCGTGCGTCACCATGCCCTGGGTGAAGAGTGCGTTGAACGGCTCGATGGCCTTGGCGGTGGCCTTGGCCAGATCGCTGTCGCCCTCGCCCTGATGATCGGCCGGCATCTCGCCGATGCGGGAACACAGCGACCAGACGCGAGAGAGGTGCTTGAACGCAGCCTCCGCGCCCGATGAGGTCCATTCCACATCGCGTTCTGGCGGAGAGTCCGACATCACGAACCAGCGCGCCGTATCGGCCCCGAACGCGGCGATGATGTTCATCGGATCGACAACATTCTTCTTCGATTTCGACATCTTGGCGGAAGGGACCACCTCGACCAGAAGCCCTTCGTCACTCAGGGCGCGAATGAACGCATCAACGTCGTCGATCATGTCCACCGGCGGCGGCACGTCCCCGATAACGACGATCCGGCGGTCGGCGACGTTGAAGACGGTCACATCCTCGGGCAGGTGATAGATGGGCCGACCCTGCTCGTCGGTGGTCTTGTAGATCTCGTGCGTGACCATCCCTTGCGTGAACAGCGCATTGAACGGTTCGATGGCCTTTGCGGGCAGGTGGCCGGTCTTCTGCATCGCCCGGGCAAAGAAGCGGGAATACAGAAGGTGCAGGATCGCGTGTTCGATGCCGCCGATGTACTGGTCAACATTCATCCAGTAGGCGGCGTCTTCCAGCACCGTGGGCGTGGTCGCACGTGGAGCGGTGAAGCGGGCGAAATACCAGCTGCTGTCCACGAAAGTATCCATCGTGTCCGTCTCGCGCCGGGCCTTGGCCCCGCATTTCGGACAGGTGCAGTCGCGCCAGGTCGGGTGACGGTCCAGCGGATTGCCAGGGATGTCGAAGCTGACATCATAGGGCAGCTCGATGGGCAGGTTCTTCTTGTCTTCCGGGACCACGCCGCAGGTCGCGCAGTGGATCACCGGGATCGGGCAGCCCCAATAGCGCTGGCGGCTGACTCCCCAGTCACGAAGGCGAAACTTGGTGACGCCTTTGCCGTAGCCCTGCGCCTCAGCGTGAGCGATGGCGGAGGCGACACCTTCGTCGCCGGTTTGCTCCTTGGCCCCAGCGAAGCCGCGGATGTAGTGGACGCGTTCCGACTTCATCGGCACGAAGGCCTCGTCCAGCGTCTCATCCGCGCCGTCTGCGGTGAACACCGGCAGGATCGGCAGCCGATATTTCGTGGCGAAATCAAAGTCACGCTGGTCATGCGCCGGGCAGCCGAAGATCGCGCCGGTGCCATAGTCCATCAGGATGAAATTCGCGATCCAGACCGGGAGTTCCCAATTCGGATCCAGCGGATGCTTCACGCGGATGCCGGTGTCAAAGCCGATCTTCTCGGCGGTTTCCAGCGCCTCGGCGGTGGTCCCACCAAGACGGGCCTGCGCGAGAAACGCCGCCACCTTGGGATCGGCTTGCAGCGCCTTCGCAAGCGGATGATCCGGGCTGATCGCGGCGAAGGACGCGCCCATCAAGGTATCCGGCCGGGTCGTGTAGACCTCCAGCTTGTCAAAGCCCTGCGGCGCACCGACCGTATCGAACGCAAACTGCAGCCCCCGCGACCTGCCGATCCAGTTCGCCTGCATCAGGCGCACTTTTTCCGGCCAATCCTTCAACCCGTCCAGCGCCGACAAAAGCTCCTCGGAGTAATCGCTGATCTTGAAGAACCACTGGGTCAGCTCGCGCCGTTCGACCGCGGAACCGGACCGCCAGCCCTTGCCGTCGATCACCTGTTCGTTCGCCAGAACCGTCATGTCGACCGGGTCCCAGTTCACGACCGCAGCCTTCCGGTAGACCAACCCGGCGTCCATCATGTCGATGAACATTGCCTGCTGCTGGCCGTAATACTCCGGGTCGCAGGTCGCCAACTCGCGCGACCAGTCGATGCTCAGCCCCAGAGGCTTCATCTGCGCCTTCATGTCGGCGATGTTGCCGTAGGTCCAGTCCTTGGGATGGCCGCCCCGTTCCATCGCCGCATTTTCGGCGGGCATCCCGAAGGCATCCCAGCCCATCGGGTGCAACACGCTGAACCCGCTTGCGGATTTGTAGCGCGCCACGACATCGCCCATCGTGTAGTTGCGCACATGGCCCATGTGGATGCGGCCCGACGGGTAGGGGAACATCTCCAGCACATAGTACTTGGGCTTCTGGGGATCACGTTTCGCCGTGAAGGCCCCGGCCTTGTCCCAGGCATCCTGCCATTTGGGTTCGATCACCGAAGGGTCATAGCGCGACATCAGGGGGCCTCTTGTGGAATTCCGCGCGGAATTACACATGCAGGCCGGGAAAGGTCCACCCCCTCCCGGTCCAGAAGTGCGTTTCCAGACGCTTAAAGCTTGCTGTCGCGGATGCGCAGCTGGCGGGCGCGGGTCAGGATGGCATCTTCCACCGCGCGCACGGTTTCGGGGGCAACCGCGCCACCCCCCTGACCTTGCAGCGCGATCTTCAGGGACCGGGCGTCCAGCGCTGGATCCTGCACATAGATCGTCGCGCGATAGGCCTTGCCGCCGCCCGGGGGCCGCCCATAGCCGGTCACGATGACGCCGGTGAACGGGTCCACCGATTCGATGGGCAGGAAGTTCAGCACTTCCAGCGAGGCCTGCCAGATGTACTTGTTGACCTCGACCGTGGTGTTCGGATCGTCCGCGTTGGAGAACAGGTCCCAGATCGTCGAGCCCTGCTCTTCGCCATCGGCGGCGGCCAGCGCGGCCCGTTGCGCGTCGGCGCGTTCCTTGCGGGCGGACTGTTCTTCGGTCGGGATCGAGGGCGAACGCCGGAAAAGCCCGCTGTCGCCGCTGGCAAACCCGCTGCCACAGGCGGACAGCGCCCCCAGAAGCCCTGCGGCCAGCGCCAAGCGTGCAATCTGCTGCAAGTTCATCAAACCACCCTGCTCTCCGTTGTTTTGCTGTCTAGCTTAGCGTCCGGGGCCTGCCAAGGCCTTTCCGCCCCATGGACCAAGGTTGTCAGGCCCGCCGGACGCAGCGGGCGGGATTCCCGACCTGTGGCTTCGCTGCACCATCCAGCCGTTGATTTCTGTCCTGCCACCCCGAGAGCGTTGCATTGCAGGCCAGTGCAGGCGAAATACCATCCATTCCCCTGCGGATTCCCCTGCGGCGGGCTTACCTTGAAGAAAGAGGGAAAACATGAAAAAGGTTCTTCTCGCGACCAGCGTCCTGGCGATGACCGCCGGCTTCGCTTCCGCTGAAGTCACCGTGTCGGGCACTGCCCGCATGGGGGTCATCGCCGATTTTGGCGACGCCGATCCGGCCTTCACCAGCCGCGTCCGCATCATCTTCACCGCTTCTGGCGAAACCGATAGCGGCCTCTCGTTTGGCGCCACCGTTCGCAACGACCAGTCCGGTGTCGGCAACACGGAAAACGGCGACTCGGTCGTCTACATCTCGGGCGCGTTCGGCAAGCTGTCGATGGGCGACGTTGACGGCGCTGCCGCTGCTGCGGTTGGCCAGGTTGACCCCGTTGGCCTGACCGGGCTGAGCGACCTGAACGAAATCGCCTACATCCTCGGCAACGAGGACACCTCGGCGCTGTACGAATACTCGACCGGCAGCATCGGGCTGTACTTCTCGGCCCAGCCGAATGATGGCAACTCGAACTTCGGTGTCGGTGCCAACTACACCATGGGCGACTACAAGTTCGGGATCGGCTACGAGAAAGTCGAAGACGGCTCCACCCCCGGCAGCGGCTGGCCCGACAAGATCGGCTTC
>JAKQLM010000094.1 GCA_029567145.1 Pseudomonadota bacterium | reverse complement strand
TACGGGCAGATGAAGTGGCCGCGTTCGGCGATCTTTTCGGCCACGGCGCGATCAAGGCCGGGCAGGCTGACCACCAGCTTGACCTTCAGGCCAAAGCCGCCGTCCGACCGGCCGCCGATGCCGACATGCGCGTTCACCGTGGCATTGTCCGGCACGGTGCCCAGCTTTTCGCTGCCGGCGGCAAAGCGCATCGCGCCCAGATAGCAGGCGGCATAGCCGACGGCGAACAGCTCTTCCGGGTTGTGCCCCAGTCCCGAGCCGCCCAGTTCCTTCGGGCTGGTCATGGTCACAGTCAGCTGGCCGTTCACCAGCCCCGCCACCCCGTTGCGGCCGCCGCCGGTCGCCTTGGCTTCGGTCCAGTACTTTGCATCCACCGTCATGTTACTCTCCTATCGTTGGCGATTTAATCGTGTGCGATTTATCTAGCTGCAGGATGCCGCGCTGTCAATCGCTTGCGCTTTCATCGTGCGCGATGTATATTACGCCATGACCCTTGCCCCGCCCGACATGCTTTGCTTTGCGCTGCATTCCGCCGCGCATGCCGTCCACGCCGCCTATGCGCCGCTGCTGGACCCGCTGGGGCTGACCTATCCGCAGTATCTGGTCTTGATGGCGCTTTCCGCGCGCGATGGGCAGACCGTGGGCGACCTGGGGTCCGACCTGCGGCTGGAATCCAACACGCTGACCCCGCTTCTGAAGCGGATGGAGGCGGCCGGTTGGCTTACCCGCCGCCGCGACAGCACGGACGAACGTCAGGTCCGTATTGCTCTGACCGGGGACGGTCTTGCATTGGCAGCCCGAGCGTCGGGCGTGCCGCGCGCCTTTGCCGAAAAGACCGGGCTGACCCTGCCGCAGATCGGCGACCTGCGCGATATCCTTGCGGTGCTGCGCGACCGGCTGAAGCCTGCAAAGACCTGACACGCGGCAAACGTCAGCAGCCAAGTCCCTGATCTCGCACGCAATGTCGGGCCTGCCCTGCGGGGGCAGCTATTCCACCCGCCCGCGTGCGATGCGCAGGAACTGAACCACCCGCTGCGACCCCGCCCCGGCCCGCGCCCGCTTCCACGTCTCACGCGGGGTGCGTGCCAACCGCAGGAAATGTTTGACCCGGCCCCCCGTGCTCCCGCTCCGGTGATCGGCTAGATGACGGCCCATGGCGTCCTCCCTCGGTTGCATCCTGACCCAAGGATGCACCCGAATCGGCGGATTACCAACCCCGCCTGATGCTTGCCGCGCTAGACCGACGAAAAACCGCCGTCCACAAACAGCTGCACCCCGGTCACGAAATCCGACTCGTCCGAGGCCAGATACAGGGCCGCCCGCGCCACGTCCTCCGGTTTGCCCATCCGACCCTGCGCCGCCCGGATCGCCGCGTCCGAAACATCGACCCCCAGCTTGGTCAGCCCCTCGACCTCGCGTATCCCGTGCGGGGTTTCGATGAACCCCGGGCAGACTGCGTTGCAGCGGATGCCCCTGTCCCGGAACTCGACCGCAATCGCCCGCGCGAACATGTGGCAGGCCCCCTTGGTCGCGTCGTAAAGCACTTCGTTCGGCGTCGCATAGACCGCCGAAATCGACGAGGTGCAGACAATCGACCCCCCGCCAGCGGCTATCATCCCCGGCAGGACGGCGCGGGTCATCAGGTACATCGACTTGACGTTCACATCGAAAAGGAAATCCCAATCCGCCTCCTCCGTCTCCAGGAACGGCTTGATGACGATGGTCCCCGCATGGTTGAACAGCACGTTCGCTGGACCCAAGGCCGCCGTGACCGCGCTGACCGCCGCCTCGACCTCCGGCTTCGACGACACATCGGCCCGCGCGAAATGCGCCCTGTGCCCGCCCGCCACCAGGTCCGCCACCAGCGCGGCACCCGCAGCCTCGTTCCGGTCGATCACCCCGACCGCCGCCCCTTCCGCCGCGAACAACCGCGCCGAGGCCGCGCCCATCCCCGTCGCCCCGCCCGAGATGATGGCAATCTTGCCCTTCAACCGATCCATGTCCGCCCCCTATAGCCGCCCCAACGCCCAGACCGCCGCATCCGCCACCGCCGGATCAGCATCGCCCACCAGCCCCGCCGCGACCGGCCGCAGACCCGGCAGACCCGAGTTTCCCACCGCATAAAGCACATTCCGCACGAACCTGTCGCGCCCGATCCGCTTGATCGGACTGCCGGCAAACCGCGCCCGGAACCCGGCGTCGTCCAGCCCGGCAAGCTCTGCCAGGTCCGGCAGTCCCACCTTCGGCTGATAGCCGATCTCCCGCGCGGCCACGGCAAACTTGTTCCACGGGCAGACCGCCAGACAGTCGTCGCAGCCGTAGACCCGGTTGCCCATCAGCGCCCGCAACTCCAGGTCAACCGGCCCGCGATGCTCGATCGTCAGATAGGAAATGCACCGCCGCGCATCCAGCTGATAGGGCGCAGGAAAGGCCCGCGTCGGGCAGATGTCCAGACAGGAAGTGCAGGTGCCGCAATGGCTGACCTCCGCTGCGTCCGGCTCCAGCTCCAGCGTGGTGAAGATCGCGCCCAGGAACACCCAGTTGCCCAGATCGCGGCCCAGAAGGTTGGTGTGCTTGCCCTGCCAACCCAGCCCCGCCGCCTGCGCCAGCGGTTTTTCCATCACAGGGGCGGTATCGACAAACACCTTGATCTCGCAGCCACAGGCGTCGACCAACCACCGCCCCAGCCGCTTCAGCCGCCGCTTGACCAGATCGTGATAATCCTTGCCCTGAGCGTAGACGCTGACCACCCCCCGGTCGCGCTGCAAAAGCCCCGCCATCGGGTCCGCGTCCGGCGTATAGGCCTCGGCCAGCATGATCACCGACCGCGCCTCGGGCCACAGCGCCGCCGCCGAGCCGCGCCAGGCCTCGCGCTCCTCCATCCAGCCCATCTGCCCGTGCCGCCCGGCGTCCAGAAACGCCCGCAACCGCCCTGCCGTCTCGGGCACCGCATCGGGGCGACAGACCCCGACCTTCACGAACCCCTCCTCCAGGGCCCGCGCCACCAGCCGCTCTTTCGTCAGCGCTTTCATACTGGTGCAAATATCCCACGGGGGGTGCGGGGGGTGTGAAACCCCCCGCCCTTGTCAGGATCAGAAATCCAGGTCGGCATAATGCGGCGCCGGCGGAAAGCCCGAGATCTGGTCGGCCAGCAAAGGCCGGAAACTGGGCCGCGACTTGATCTTGGCATACCAGTCCTTCAGCACGGCATGCCGGTTCCAGTCCACATCGCTGATATAGTCCAGACAGCTCAGATGCGCGGCGGCGGTAAAGTCGGCCAGCGTCATGTCATTGCCGGCCAGCCAGCGCCGCTGATCCAGCAGCCAGGCCATGTAGTCCAGGTGATACTTGATCCGGGTCGCGCCCATCTTGACGTTCTTGCTGTCAGGATAGCCCTGCCCGGTGACCTTCTTGTTCACTCGTTCATACAGCAGCTTTGACGTCACCTCGTTGTGGAACTTGTCGTCGAACCAGGCGCACAGCCGGCGCACCTCGTACCGCCCGTCCGCGCCGCGCGGCATCAGCGCGGGCTCGGGCGCGACGTCCTCCAGGTATTCGCAGATCGCCTGGCTTTCGCTTAGCGTCCGGGTGCCCATCTTCAGGATCGGCACCTTGCCCGCCGGATTGCGGCGCAGAAAATCGGGCGAGGGCTCCCAATAGCGTTCCTCGACCAGCTCTACCTCGATCCTCTTTTCCGCCAGCGTCAGCCGCACCTTGCGGCAGAACGGGGACAAGGGAACGTGGTACAAGCGATTACTGGGGCGGTTCATCGGGTGGGGGCCTCCGGTCTTGCCCTTCATTGCCGCGCCGGGGGCGGGATTTCAATCCCTTGTGCCGCCTAACCCTCGAAACAGGCGGAACGACCGTCCGCCGCGATGGTTTCCGCGCCCGACCGGATCGCTGCGGCCCGCTTGCGCACAAAGGGGCCGGGGTCCCCGGCATCGTATTCGGCGGGATTGGGCAGGACGGCGGCCAGTTGTGCCGCCTGCTTGGCCGTCAGGTCCTTGGCATCCACGCCGAAATGGTGCTGCGCCGCCGCCTGCACGCCAAAGACGCCCTCGTCGAACTCGGCCACGTTCAGATAGACCTCCAGGATCCGTTCCTTTGACCAGACAAGCTCGACCGCGGGGGTCAGCACCGCCTCCATCGCCTTGCGCAGATAGCTGCGGCCGTGCCAGAGGAACACGTTCTTGACGACCTGCTGGCTGATCGTGCTTGCCCCCCGGTTGCTGCCCTCTTCGATGGCGGCGCGGATCGCGGCCATGTCGAAACCCCAGTGGTTGCAGAAATTCGCATCCTCGGCCGCGACTGCCGACCGGGCCATCACCGGGGCAATCTCTTCCCATGGCACCCAGTCCTTGTCGATCCCGCCCAGCCGCCAGGCCTCGCCCAGTTGGTAGAAGTTGATCGGCGGGGGCACAAAACTGAACAGCAGGATCAGCACGGCATACAGCATCGCCACCCCGGCAAGGCCCCGCCACACCCATTTCGCCACGCGCCGCCACAGGCGCGGCTTCGGCGGCGGCACATCCACGACCTTCGGCTTGCGCTTGCGCGGGGCCGAGGCGGTCTTTTCAACCGGGGTATCTGCGCCTTTGTCGGTCATGGGCAAGGGTTAGACGCGTGCGGCCCCGCCTCGTCAAGACCCGCCCGACACAAGCGGTCACTCCCGCCCGCCGCCCAACTGGTCATGCGGCTTGTGCAGGGGCGGCACCTTTTCCAGGAACACCTTCAGCCGTGCTTCGGCGTCGTGGTCCAGCGAGGTGTGGATGACCCGCCCCTTTTCGCGGAACGGCTCCAGCTTTTCGTAAACCTTGTCCGTGGTGATCTTGCGGACCAGCATTCCGACCGCCGCACCGCCCTTGTCCAGGCTTTGTCCCACATCGCGCAGGAAATCGTCGTCGATGCCGATGTCGCTGAACTTGCCCATCAGCGCCCCGGCCCCCGCGCCAACTGCCGCGCCCACGACCGGGTTCAGGAACAGAAGGCCGATCAAGGTGCCCCACATCCCGCCGCCAATCGCCCCGCCCTTGATCAGGTTCACCGACTGGTTCAGCGTCACGCGCCCCTCGTCGTCGCGGGTGACGATGACCACATCCTCCATCTCGATCAGGTACTGCTTCTGCAGGGCGACCAGCGCCTCTCCTGCCGCAAAGGCGGTGGCTTCATCCGGGAAGGCAACGATGATCAGGTCGGCCATGGGTTCCTCTGAAAGTTAGGGCCGTCGCGGGGGGCGACGGCCCTGATTAACACATCCAAAGCGGTTTGAGCAGCCGATTCCTATTCCGCCGGCACTTTCGCAACCTCGTCGCTAAGCGGATAGGCCAGCCGGTCCAGCATTTCCTTCGGGCAGACCTGCAGGAAGTTCTGCCGCTCGCGGTCCCAATTGCTCAGGATGCGCTCGGCGATGCGGCTGCCGGTTTCATCCAGATGGCGCTGGATCAGGCCCTTCAGCTGCATTTCCCAATGCGGATGCCCGACTGCGCAGGTCAGGATCGACTCCAGGTTCATGAAGTCCTCGGCCAAGCCGTCGGGATCGTAGACATAGGCCATCCCGCCGGTCATCCCCGCCCCGAAGTTCGCCCCGATCCGGCCAAGGATCACCGCGACGCCGCCGGTCATGTATTCGCACCCGTTCGACCCGCAGCCTTCGACCACCACGCTGGCACCCGAGTTCCGCACCGCGAAGCGTTCCCCGGCCCGACCGCTGGCAAACAGGAACCCGTCGGTCGCCCCATAAAGAACGGTATTCCCGATGATCGTGTTCTCCTCCGCCTTCAGCGGCGAGGACATCAGCGGCCGCACCGTGATCGTGCCGCCCGACAGGCCTTTGCCGACATAGTCGTTGGCGTCGCCCTGCACTTCCAGCTTGAGGCCCCGCACCGAGAACGCCCCCAGCGACTGCCCGCAGGACCCCGTCAGCTTCACCGTCAGATGGTCGGGCTGCAGCGCGTTCCGCATCCCGAACTTCTTCACAATGTGCGAAGAGGCCCGCGTGCCGATTGTCCGCAGCGTGTTCCGCACCGCATAGGACAGCTGCATCTTCTCGCCGTCCTCAAAGAACCGGTGGCCGTCCTTGATGATCTCGGCGTCCAGCGTGTCCGGCACCGCATTGCGCGGCTTGGTGCGGTCATAAGTGATCGCCCGCGCCCCATCGACGCTGATCAGCATCGGGTTGAGGTCCAGGTCATCCAGGTTGGCCGCCCCACGGCTGACCTGGGTCAGCAGATCCGCCCGCCCGATGATCTCGTCCATGCTCCGCGCGCCAATCGACGCGAGGATCTCCCGCACTTCCTGCGCGTAGAAGGTGATCAGGTTCACCACTTTGTCCGCGCTGCCAGTGAACTTGGCCCGCAACTTTTCGTCCTGCGTACACACGCCCACCGGGCAGGTGTTCGACTGGCACTGCCGCACCATGATGCAACCCATCGCGATCAGCGCGGCGGTGCCGATGCCGTATTCCTCGGCCCCCATCATCGCGGCCATGACGATATCGCGCCCGGTCCGCAGGCCCCCGTCCGTGCGCAGCGTCACCCGCTCCCGCAGGTTGTTCATCGCCAGCACCTGATGCGCCTCGGTCAGACCCATCTCCCACGGCAGGCCCGCGTACTTGATGCTGGTCGCAGGCGACGCCCCCGTGCCACCGTTGTGGCCCGAAATCAGGATCACGTCGGCCTTGGCCTTCGCCACCCCCGCCGCGATGGTCCCCACGCCCGACGACGACACCAGCTTCACCGTCACCTTGGCGCGCGGGTTGATCTGCTTCAGGTCGTAGATCAGCTGCGCCAGGTCCTCGATCGAATAGATATCGTGGTGCGGCGGAGGGCTGATCAGCGTCACCCCCGGCGTCGAATGCCGCAGCCGGGCGATCAGCGCCGTGACCTTCATCCCCGGCAACTGCCCGCCCTCACCGGGCTTGGCGCCCTGGGCGACCTTGATTTCCAGCTCCTCGCAGGCGTTCAGATACTCCGCCGTCACGCCAAACCTGCCGCTGGCGACCTGCTTGATCTTGGCCGAGGGGTTGTCCCCGTTCGGCTCTGGCACGAAATGCGCCGGGTCTTCGCCGCCCTCGCCCGAGTCGGACTTCGCGCCGATCCGGTTCATCGCCACGTTCAGCGTCTTGTGCGCCTCAGGGCTGAGAGCGCCCAAAGACATCCCCGGCGTCACGAACCGCTTCCTGATCGAAGTGATCGACTCCACCTCCTCGATCGGCACCGGCTTGCCCAGCGTCTTGATGTCCAGAAGGTCGCGCAGGTGGATCGGCGGGTTGGCCCGCATCGCAGCCGAATACTGCTTCCAGATGTCATAGCTTGCCCGGTCGCAGGCCGATTGC